>NZ_PDEL01000010.1:0-258733 GCF_002556465.1 Klebsiella sp. MBT K-1
CAGCGATGCGTTGAGCTAACCGGTACTAATGAACCGTGAGGCTTAACCTTACAACGCCGAAGATGTTTTGGCGGATTGAGAGAAAGATTTTCAGCCTGATACAGATTAAACAGAATTTGCCTGGCGGCACTAGCGCGGTGGTCCCACCTGACCCCATGCCGAACTCAGAAGTGAAACGCCGTAGCGCCGATGGTAGTGTGGGGTCTCCCCATGTGAGAGTAGGGAACTGCCAGGCATCAATTAAGTGAAGAGCCCATCCTGACGGATGGGCTTTTTGCGTTTTTGTGGTCTGCGAATGACCGGACAGGAGTTGATCCTTATCCGGCCCCATATTTTACTCATGTACCAGATGCAATAACGGATAAGGTTTACCAAGATCGTCCGTCTCTGAACGCCCCGTCACCTTAAAGCCCATCTTCTGATAAAATCCGACCGCTTGCTCATTCTGCTCATTAACGTTGGTCGTCAACTTTGGCGCCAGCGTTAGCGCGTGTTCAATCAGTAATTTACCGACTCCACAGCCGCGGACCGTAGGGTCAACGAATAGCGCATCCATATGTTCACCCGTAAGAAGCATAAAGGCGACGGGCTCATCTTTCTCCGTTACCGCCACCCACAGCGGCGCTTCGGGTAGAAATGAACTCACCAGCGTTTCGAGTTCCACTCTATACTCTTTTGACAGGAAATCGTGTGTGGCATCAACCGACCGACGCCAGATCGCAACCAGTTTTTCCCCTTCATCATGCCGTGAACGGCGGATACTAATAACCATAATTGCTCCTTTTATTTGTTCTTATATTCTAACCTAAAAATCTCCGTGAAATTTTCTCACCCTGCACCTGCAGGCTCGACATTCACCTTATTCCTGGGTATCTTCAGCTGTCTGGATGTCTAAACGTTTATACGTATGCTATGAGGTAATAAAGTTATGCCAATTCGGGTGCAGGACGAGCTACCGGCCGTCAATTTCTTGCGTAATGAAAACGTCTTTGTGATGACGACAACTCGCGCGACGACTCAGGAAATCCGCCCGCTGAAGGTGCTCATCCTTAATCTGATGCCGAAGAAAATCGAGACTGAGAATCAGTTTCTGCGACTGCTTTCCAACTCTCCTCTGCAGCTTGATATCCAGCTGCTGCGCATCGATGCTCGCGAATCGCGTAATACCCCGGCGGAACACCTCAACAACTTTTACTGCAACTTTGAAGATATTTGCGATCAGAACTTTGACGGCCTGATTGTGACCGGCGCGCCTTTAGGGCTTGTTGAGTTTAATGACGTTGCCTACTGGCCGCAGATCAAGCAGGTACTGGAGTGGGCAAAAGATCATGTCACCTCCACGCTGTTTGTCTGTTGGGCGGTACAGGCTGCCCTTAATATTCTCTACGGTATTCCTAAACAGACCCGCTCTGAAAAGATTTCCGGCGTATATGAACACCATATCCTGCAACCTCATGCCTTGTTAACCCGCGGCTTTGACGATAGCTTTCTGGCCCCGCATTCGCGCTATGCCGATTTCCCGGCGGCGCTGATTCGCGACTACACCGACCTGGAGATTTTGGCGGAGACGGAAGAGGGGGACGCCTACCTGTTCGCCAGTAAAGATAAACGCATCGCCTTCGTGACCGGTCACCCGGAATATGACGCCAATACCCTGGCCAGCGAGTTTTTCCGCGATGTGGAAGCGGGCCTCGATCCGCAGGTTCCGTACAATTATTTCCCGCAAAACGATCCGCAGAACAAACCGCGCGCCACATGGCGAAGCCATGGCAATCTGCTGTTTATCAACTGGCTGAATTATTACGTCTACCAGATCACGCCATACGATCTACGCCATATGAATCCGACTCTGGATTAATCTTCTACACAACGCGATCCTAAAGCGTTTCAGCATTTTGCCTCTGGCACCTTCGGGTGCCTTTTTTATTTCCGAAACGCAGCTCATATTGTAATTAAACTTTATTTATATTGTTATCAATAGGTTAACTTTTAATTAAATTAAAAATGGAAATTGTTTTTGATTTTGAAAAATAAATGCGTAGTCTTAATTGTGCTGAACGAAAACTACACAACGATCTTACGTTCGCGCCAACTGGATCAACCAAGAGGAGCAGCACATGACGCAGCAGGCGACAATTACTGACGAACTGGCTTTTAGCCAGCCATATGGCGACCAGGAAAAGCAAATCTTAACGCCTGAGGCAGTGGAGTTTCTGACCGAGCTGGTGAGCCGCTTTACGCCAGAGCGCAACAGACTCCTGGCGGCGCGTATCCAGCAGCAGCAGGCAATTGACGACGGAAAGCTTCCTGATTTTATTTCGGAAACAGCTTCCATTCGTAATAGTGAATGGAAGATCCGCGGCATTCCGGAGGATTTGCAGGATCGGCGGGTGGAAATCACCGGGCCGGTTGAGCGCAAGATGGTGATCAATGCGCTCAATGCGAATGTGAAAGTCTTCATGGCGGATTTCGAAGACTCGCTGGCGCCCGAATGGAACAAAGTCATTGATGGGCAAATTAACCTGCGCGATGCGGTTAACGGCACCATCAGCTACACCAATGAAGCCGGCAAGATTTATCAGCTCAAGCCGAACCCGGCGCTACTGATCTGCCGCGTTCGCGGTTTGCACCTGCCGGAAAAACATGTGACCTGGCGCGGTGAAGCCATTCCCGGCAGCCTGTTCGACTTCGCACTCTATTTCTTCCATAACTACAAAGCGTTACTGGAAAAAGGCAGCGGCCCCTATTTCTATCTGCCGAAGACTCAGGCCTGGCAGGAAGCGGCGTGGTGGAGTGAAGTCTTTAGCTTTACGGAAGACCGTTTTGAGCTGCCGCGCGGCACCGTTAAAGCCACCTTGCTGATTGAAACGCTGCCCGCCGTATTCCAGATGGATGAAATCCTACATGCCCTGCGCGACCATATTGTTGGCCTGAACTGCGGGCGCTGGGACTACATCTTCAGCTATATCAAAACGCTGAAGAACCACCCTGATCGCGTTCTGCCGGATCGTCAGGTAGTGACGATGGACAAACCTTTCCTCAGCGCCTATTCGCGATTGCTGATTAAGACCTGCCACAAGCGCGGCGCGTTTGCGATGGGCGGTATGGCGGCCTTTATCCCCAGTAAAGACTCTGAACGCAACAATCAGGTGCTGAATAAAGTAAAAGCCGATAAGTCGCTGGAGGCGAATAACGGCCATGACGGTACCTGGATCGCCCATCCCGGGCTGGCTGACACCGCGATGGCCGTCTTTAACGGTGTACTGGGCGAGAACAAAAATCAGCTGTCGGTTACCCGTGAAGACGACGCGCCGATTACCGCTGAACAGCTGCTGGCCCCCTGCGAGGGCGAACGAACCGAAGAGGGCATGCGCGCCAATATTCGCGTGGCGGTGCAGTACATCGAGGCGTGGATCTCCGGCAACGGCTGCGTACCGATCTATGGCCTGATGGAAGATGCGGCAACGGCCGAAATCTCCCGCACCTCGATTTGGCAGTGGATCCATCATGAGAAAACCCTCAGTAACGGCACACCGGTAACCAAAGCGCTGTTCCGCCAGTGGCTGGCCGAAGAGATGCGGGTGATTCAGGACGAACTGGGCGAGTACCGCTACAGCAGCGGGCGTTTTGATGAAGCCGCTCGCCTGATGGAACAGATCACCACCTCCGACGAGCTGATCGATTTCTTAACCCTGCCGGGCTATCGCCTTCTGGCCTAATTCACCACACAACAATATGGAGCATCTGCACATGAAGACTCGTACCCAACAAATCGAAGAATTAAACAAAGAGTGGACGAAACCGCGCTGGGAAGGGATTACCCGCCCATACAGCGCCGAGGACGTGGTGAAGCTACGCGGCTCGGTCAATCCAGAGTGTACCCTGGCGCAGCTGGGCGCGGCAAAGATGTGGCGACTCCTGCACGGCGAAGCGAAAAAAGGCTACATCAACAGCCTGGGCGCGCTGACCGGCGGGCAGGCGCTGCAGCAGGCGAAAGCGGGCATTGAAGCGATTTATCTTTCCGGCTGGCAGGTCGCGGCGGACGCCAACCTGGCTTCCAGCATGTATCCGGATCAATCGCTCTATCCGGCAAACTCGGTACCGGCCGTTGTCGATCGGATCAACAACACCTTCCGCCGCGCGGATCAGATCCAGTGGTCTGCGGGCATTGAGCCGAACGATCCGCGTTATACCGATTATTTCCTGCCGATCGTCGCCGACGCGGAAGCGGGATTTGGCGGCGTGCTTAATGCGTTCGAGCTGATGAAATCGATGATTGAGGCCGGTGCAGCGGCCGTACACTTCGAAGACCAGCTGGCATCGGTGAAGAAATGCGGCCATATGGGCGGCAAAGTACTGGTACCCACGCAAGAAGCGATTCAGAAACTGGTTGCCGCGCGCCTGGCGGCGGACGTGATGGGCGTGCCGACCTTGGTGATCGCCCGTACTGACGCCGATGCGGCGGATTTAATTACCTCAGACTGCGATCCTTACGATCGTCAGTTCATCACCGGAGACCGTACCAGCGAAGGGTTCTTCCGCACCCATGCCGGTATCGAACAGGCGATCAGCCGCGGGCTGGCCTACGCGCCCTATGCCGACCTGGTGTGGTGTGAAACTTCCACCCCGGACCTTGAGCTGGCAAAGCGCTTTGCCGATGCGATTCACGCGAAATATCCGGGCAAACTGCTGGCCTACAACTGCTCGCCGTCGTTTAACTGGCAGAAAAAGCTGGATGATAAAACCATTGCCAGCTTCCAGCAGCAGCTGGCGGATATGGGCTACAAATATCAGTTCATCACCCTGGCCGGTATCCACAGCATGTGGTTCAACATGTTCGATCTGGCGCACGCTTACGCCCAGGGCGAGGGCATGAAGCATTACGTTGAAAAAGTCCAGCAGCCGGAGTTCGCGGCGGCTAAAGATGGCTACACCTTTGTCTCTCATCAGCAGGAAGTGGGTACCGGCTACTTCGATAAGGTGACCACCATTATCCAGGGCGGAACATCGTCGGTGACGGCGCTGACCGGCTCGACGGAAGAGTCGCAGTTCTGATTGCTGCCCGGTGGCGCTGCGCTTACCGGGCCTACGAAAGCGGTAGGCCGGATAAGCGTACGCGCCAACCGGCATGACCGGATGCTGGATGGGGGAAAGCGATGACGCGTGGCCTGGAATTATTGATTGCTCAAACTATTTTGCAGGGTTTTGACGCCCAATATGGTCGTTTTCTTGAAGTGACTTCCGGCGCCCAGCAGCGCTTTGAACAGGCTGACTGGCATGCCGTCCAGCAGGCGATGAAGCAGCGTATTCACCTTTACGATCACCATGTCGGCCTGGTCGTCGAACAGCTGCGCTGCATTACCGATGGTAAAAATACCGATACCGAATTTTTGCTGCGGGTGAAAGAGCACTATACCCGCCTGCTGCCGGATTACCCTCGCTTCGAAATTGCGGAGAGCTTTTTTAATTCCGTCTATTGCCGGTTGTTTGACCACCGCTCGCTGACTCCCGAGCGGCTTTTTATTTTCAGCTCGCAGCCGGAGCGGCGCTTACGTTCCATCCCGCGGCCGCTGGCTAAAGATTTCTTCCCGAACCGGGGCTGGGACACGTTATTACGCAAAGTGTTATCCGATCTTCCTCTCCGTCTGCCGTGGCAAAACAGCGCGCGCGATATCGGATATATCACCGCTTGCCTGCAGGAAGCGCTTGGCAGCGAGCTGCTTTCCCGCTCGCATCTGCAGGTGGCGAATGAACTGTTTTATCGCAATAAGGCGGCCTGGCTGGTGGGTAAACTCGTCACGCCGATGGCGACGCTGCCTTTTCTTCTCCCCATCCATCGTTCCGATGAAGGTGAACTGTTTGTCGATGCCTGTCTGACAACGCACGCCGAAGCCAGCATCGTTTTTGGCTTCGCCCGCTCCTATTTTATGGTTTACGCGCCGCTGCCCGGCGCGCTGGTTGAGTGGCTGCGCGAGATTCTCCCGGGTAAAACCACCGCCGAACTGTATATGGCGATTGGCTGCCAGAAGCATGCGAAAACCGAGAGTTATCGGGAATACCTGCACTACATTTCCCGCAGCGATGAGCAATTTATTGAAGCGCCGGGGATCCGTGGAATGGTGATGCTGGTGTTTACTTTGCCGGGATTTGACCGGGTATTTAAGGTCATTAAGGACCGCTTCGCGCCGCAAAAAGAGATGACCGCCGCCCACGTGCGCGCCTGCTATCAGCTGGTCAAAGAGCACGACCGCGTGGGACGGATGGCCGATACCCAGGAGTTTGAGAACTTTGTGCTGGAGAAACGGCAAATTGCGCCCGAACTGATGACCCTGCTGCAAACCGAGGCCGGAGCGAAAATTACCGATCTCGGCGATCGCATCGCCATCAGCCATCTTTATATCGAGCGGCGGATGGTGCCGCTCAATATCTGGCTGGAGCAGGTCGACGGTCAGGCGCTGCGCGATGCGGTGGAGGAGTACGGGAACGCCATTCGACAGCTGGCCGCCGCCAATATTTTCCCCGGCGATATGCTCTTTAAAAACTTTGGCGTCACGCGTCACGGCCGGGTGGTGTTCTACGATTATGATGAAATTTGCTATATGACGGAAGTGAACTTCCGCGAGATCCCGCCGGCGCGCTACCCGGAAGATGAACTCGCCAGCGAGCCCTGGTATAGCGTCTCGCCGGGCGATGTTTTCCCGGAAGAGTTTCGCCACTGGCTGTGCGCCGATCCGCGCATCGGGCCGCTATTTGAAGAGATGCATGCCGACCTGCTGCGCGCCGACTACTGGCGGGAGCTGCAAACGCGCATCCGCAACGGCCACGTGGAAGATGTCTACGCCTATCGCCGCCGTCAGCGCTTTTGCGTGCGTTACGGCAATCTGCAGCAGGCGGGGTAACAGGCGGGCTGGCTCAGGCCGCTTCGATAACGGCAAACTCTTCGTATACCAGCTCCATATCCGGCGCCCAGGTGCCCTCTCGTTCAAAGAAGGCCTGATGCGCCGATTGCCAGTAGGCGAGGCTCAAATCGCCTTCGCCTTCCCGCGCGGCGAGCTCCGGGCTCATTTCGTTAAAACGGATGAGCCTGAGCGTCAGGGTGCGTATCACGCAGACGGCTTTCCCTTTGCCGTCCAGCACAATGTGATATGCCCCTGGCGTCACGGGCGGCTGTTCCTGCTGATAGCTGACAAGCGAGCCGCAGGTGCCGCGCTTTTTCCCCGCGACGACCAGGGCCGCCAGCTCGTCGGCCAGCGCCGCGGAATCGCCGAAAGACCAGCAAAAAGCGGAAGGGTATTTATCCTGCCAGTAGGATTTCAGATCGCTCATTTAGCGCACTCCGCCGTAGGCCAGCGTGACTTCTTTCGCCGCCTTAATCACCATCGCGCCGAACTCGGTCACGCGATCATCGGTAATGCGGGAAATGGGCCCGGAAATAGAGATGGCGGCGAACGGCTCACGATGTTCATCATAAATGCATGACGCCACGCAGCGTAGGCCAAGCGCGTGTTCTTCATCATCAAACGAGTAGCCGCGTTTGCGCGTCTGGGCCAGGTCCTCTTTCAGATGCACCGGCGATACCAGCGTGGCGTGGGTATAAGCGTGCAGGCCTTGACGGTGCAGCAGACCGGTGACCTGATCTTCACTCAGTTGCGACAAAAACGCTTTTCCGGCGCCGGAAGCGTGCATCGGTAGCTTACCGCCAATCGGCGCCGACATGCGCATCAGCTGGGTACACTGCACCTGATCGATAATAATCGCCTGATGGTCGCTCTGGTCCAGCACCGCGAGGTTAACCGTTTCGCCGGAGTCTTCCATCAGCTGACGCAAAATCGGATGGACGATCGCCAACAGATTACGGCTTTGCAGGAAGCTGCTGCCGACGACGAAAGCATGCGCGCCTACCGACCAGTGTCCCAGCTCACCGACCTGACGAACAAAACCCAGCTGCTGCATGGTCGTCAGCAGGCGGTGCGTCGTGGAGTTAGGCAAACCAGCCTGCTGGGCCAGCTCGGTCAGCGCCACGCTGCCGTGGGATTCAGCAATCCATTCAAGCAGTTTCAGTCCGCGAGTCAGGGACTGAACTTGTCCGCCAGCCGGAGCGGCGGCGGGAGAGGCAGGTTTTCTGCCGCGTTTTGCGGGAGCGGGGGTCGCCATCGCGGACTCCTTTTTTCTGTATCGTGGAAATGATTTTCGTTTTATTTGGCGATAATGCAATCACTACCCGACTGATCGGATGAGTGAAGCTGAACATGTCTCATCTTGCCCGCTGTTCTCTTTTCCACCCCTTCGGTTTGTGCCAGTATGGTCTGTTGAGTTTTTTCGGTCTGGTTGAGCGTTGTCGGGAGCGAGTGTGAGCAGCAAAGTTGAGCAACTGCGTCAGCAGTTAAAAGCACGTATTTTGGTTCTGGATGGGGGCATGGGCACCATGATCCAGAGCTATCGTCTGAGTGAGCAGGACTTTCGCGGCGAACGCTTTGCCGACTGGCCGTGCGACCTGAAGGGCAACAACGACCTGCTGGTTCTCAGCAAGCCGGAAGTGATAACCGCTATCCACGATGCCTATTTCGAGGCCGGGGCGGATATCATTGAAACCAACACCTTTAACTCGACGACCATCGCGATGGCGGATTACCAGATGGAATCCCTGTCGGCGGAGATCAACTTTACGGCGGCGAAACTGGCCCGCGCCAGCGCCGATGCCTGGAGCGCCCGCACGCCGGAAAAACCGCGCTACGTCGCAGGCGTTCTCGGCCCGACTAACCGCACCGCGTCTATTTCTCCGGACGTCAACGACCCGGCCTACCGCAACATCACCTTTGACGGGCTGGTGGAAGCCTATCGTGAATCCACCAAAGCGCTGGTGGAAGGCGGGGCGGATCTGATTCTGATTGAGACGGTGTTCGATACCCTCAACGCCAAGGCGGCGATCTTTGCGGTTAAAGAGGAGTTCGAAGCGCTGGGTGTCGATCTGCCGATTATGATCTCCGGCACCATCACCGACGCCTCCGGGCGCACGCTGTCCGGCCAGACCACCGAAGCTTTTTATAACTCGCTGCGCCACGCCGATGCGCTGACGTTCGGCCTCAACTGCGCCCTCGGGCCGGATGAGCTGCGCCAGTACGTGCAGGAGCTGTCGCGTATCGCCGAGTGCTACGTCACCGCCCACCCGAACGCCGGTCTGCCAAACGCTTTTGGTGAATACGATCTGGACGCCGACACGATGGCGGCGCAAATTCGCGAATGGGCTGAAGCCGGATTCCTGAATATTGTCGGCGGCTGCTGCGGCACCACGCCGGAACATATCGCCGCCATGAGCCGCGCGGTGGCCGGCCTGCCGCCGCGCCAGCTGCCGGAAATTCCGGTAGCCTGCCGTCTTTCCGGCCTTGAACCGCTGAATATCGGCGACGACAGCCTGTTTGTGAACGTCGGCGAACGAACCAACGTGACGGGTTCAGCGAAGTTCAAACGTCTGATTAAAGAAGAAAAATATAACGAAGCACTGGACGTTGCCCGCCAGCAGGTCGAAAGCGGCGCGCAGATTATCGATATCAATATGGATGAGGGGATGCTCGATGCCGAAGCGGCGATGACGCGTTTCCTCAACCTGATCGCCGGTGAGCCGGATATCGCCCGCGTGCCGATTATGATCGACTCTTCCAAATGGGAAGTTATCGAAAAAGGCCTGAAGTGTATTCAGGGTAAAGGCATCGTTAACTCCATCTCGATGAAAGAGGGCGTTGAGCCGTTTATCCAGCACGCGAAAAAGGTGCGCCGCTACGGGGCCGCCGTGGTGGTGATGGCCTTTGATGAAGTGGGCCAGGCCGATACCCGCGAGCGGAAAATTGAAATTTGCCGCCGGGCGTACAAAATTCTCACCGAAGAGGTGGGTTTCCCGCCGGAAGATATCATCTTTGACCCGAATATTTTCGCCGTGGCGACCGGAATTGAAGAGCACAACAACTACGCCCAGGACTTTATCGGCGCCTGCGAAGATATCAAACGCGAACTGCCGCACGCGCTCATTTCCGGCGGCGTTTCTAACGTGTCGTTCTCCTTCCGCGGCAACGACCCTGTGCGCGAGGCGATTCACGCGGTATTCCTTTACTACGCCATCCGCAACGGTATGGATATGGGTATCGTCAACGCCGGCCAGCTGGCGATTTACGACGATCTGCCCGCCGAGCTGCGCGACGCGGTTGAAGATGTGATTCTGAACCGCCGCGATGACGGCACCGAACGCCTGCTCGATCTGGCGGAAAAATATCGCGGCAGCAAAACGGATGACACTGCCAACGCCCAGCAGGCGGAGTGGCGCAGCTGGGACGTCAAAAAACGCCTCGAATACTCGCTGGTGAAGGGCATTACCGAATTTATCGAACTGGATACCGAAGAAGCTCGCCAACAGGCCGCGCGTCCGATTGAGGTTATCGAAGGGCCGCTGATGGACGGCATGAACGTGGTCGGCGATCTGTTCGGCGAGGGGAAAATGTTCCTGCCGCAGGTGGTGAAATCCGCCCGCGTAATGAAGCAGGCGGTGGCCTACCTTGAACCCTATATCGAAGCCAGCAAAGAGAAAGGCTCCAGCAACGGCAAGATGGTGATCGCTACCGTGAAAGGCGACGTTCACGACATCGGTAAGAACATTGTCGGCGTGGTGCTGCAGTGTAATAACTACGAAATCGTCGATCTTGGCGTGATGGTGCCTGCGGATAAAATCCTGAAAACCGCCCGTGAAGTGAACGCCGATCTGATTGGCCTCTCCGGGCTGATTACGCCGTCGCTGGATGAGATGGTCAACGTGGCGAAGGAGATGGAGCGTCAGGGCTTTACTATTCCGCTGCTGATCGGCGGCGCCACTACCTCGAAAGCGCATACGGCGGTGAAAATCGAGCAGAACTACAGCGGCCCGACGGTCTACGTACAGAACGCCTCGCGTACCGTCGGCGTGGTCGCTGCGCTGCTGTCCGCGACCCAGCGTGATGATTTTGTCGCCCGAACCCGCAAAGAGTACGAAACGGTACGTATTCAGCACGGCCGTAAAAAGCCGCGCACCCCGCCGGTCACGCTGGAAGCCGCGCGCGATAACGATCTGGCATTTGACTGGGAAAGCTATACGCCGCCGGTGGCCCATCGCCTGGGCGTGCAGGAAGTGGAAGCCAGTATCGAAACCCTGCGTAACTATATCGACTGGACGCCGTTCTTTATGACCTGGTCGCTGGCCGGGAAATATCCGCGCATTCTGGAAGATGAAGTGGTGGGCGAAGAGGCGAAGCGCCTGTTCAGCGATGCCAATGAGCTGCTGGATAAGCTCAGCGCCGAGAAGACCCTGAATCCGCGAGGCGTAGTGGGGCTGTTCCCGGCTAACCGCGTCGGCGACGATGTCGAAATCTATCGCGATGAAACTCGCACGCACGTGCTGACGGTGGGGCATCATTTACGCCAGCAGACCGAAAAAGTTGGTTTTGCCAACTACTGCCTGGCGGATTTTGTCGCCCCGAAACTGTCAGGAAAAGCGGATTATATCGGCGCCTTTGCGGTGACCGGCGGCCTTGAGGAAGACGCGCTGGCCGACGCCTACGAAGCGCAGCACGATGATTACAACAAGATTATGGTGAAGGCGATTGCCGACCGCCTGGCGGAAGCCTTTGCCGAATATCTGCATGAGCGGGTGCGCAAGGTCTACTGGGGCTATGCGGCGAACGAGAACCTCAGCAACGAAGAGCTGATCCGCGAGAACTACCAGGGGATTCGCCCGGCGCCGGGCTATCCGGCCTGCCCGGAGCACACTGAAAAGGCGACGATCTGGGCGCTGCTGGAGGTGGAAAAACACACCGGCATGAAGCTGACGGAGTCCTTTGCCATGTGGCCCGGCGCGTCGGTTTCCGGCTGGTACTTCAGCCATCCTGACAGCAAGTACTTCGCGGTGGCGCAAATTCAGCGCGATCAGGTGGAAGACTACGCGTTACGAAAAGGAATGAGCGTGGCGGAAGTGGAGCGCTGGCTGGCGCCTAATCTGGGGTATGACGCTGATTAATTTGTAAAGTGGTCACCTTTTCTTACAACTAACAGGGCGCTCAATGAGCGCCCTGTCTCTTTATTGAGCGTAAACCCTTATACTTAAGAGCTTGAGATCGTTGTGGAGCGGATAAGCGAAGCGCCATCCGGCCTGTAACGGTTTATGAGTTCGGGAACGAATAAATATAAGGAGAAGCTGATTCCGTGTTAACTCTGCTACACCTGTTGTCCGCCGTCGCTCTACTGGTGTGGGGCACCCATATCGTCCGTACTGGCGTGATGCGCGTCTACGGCGCTCGCCTGCGCAGCGTACTCAGCAGCAGCGTAGAGAAAAAACCGCTCGCCTTCTGCGCGGGGATCGGCGTTACCGCGCTGGTCCAGAGCAGCAACGCCACCACCATGCTGGTCACCTCTTTTGTCGCCCAGGATCTGGTGGCGCTGGCCCCTGCGCTAGTGATGGTGCTGGGCGCTGACGTCGGTACCGCGCTGATGGCGAGGGTGCTGACCTTCGACCTGTCGTGGCTTTCGCCGCTGCTGATTTTTATCGGCGTGATTTTCTTCCTTGGCCGCAAACAAACGCGCGCGGGCCAGCTCGGGCGCGTGGGGATTGGCTTAGGACTGATTCTGCTGGCGCTGGAGCTGATCGTCCAGGCGGTGCATCCCATCACCCAGGCCAACGGGGTACAGGTGATTTTCGCCTCTTTGACCGGCGATATTATGCTGGATGCGCTGATCGGCGCGGTGTTTGCCATCATCAGCTATTCCAGTCTGGCGGCGGTGCTGCTGACCGCGACGTTAACCGCCACCGGCGTGATTTCGTTTCCGGTGGCGCTGTGCCTGGTGATCGGCGCCAACCTCGGCTCCGGACTGCTGGCCATGTTAAACAACAGCGGCGCCAATGCCGCCGCGCGCCGCGTTGCGCTCGGCAGCCTGCTGTTTAAGCTGGTGGGCAGCCTGATTATCCTGCCGTTTGTGCATCTGTTGGCAAACGTCATGGATGAACTCCCGCTGCAAAAATCCGAGCTGGTCATCTATTTCCACGTCTTCTACAACCTGATCCGCTGTATCGCCATGGTGCCGTTCGCCGGGCCGATGGCGAATCTCTGTAAGCGTCTGATTCGCGATGAGCCGGAGCTGGATGCGCGACTGAAGCCGAAGCACCTGGATACTTCGGCGCTGGATACGCCCGCGCTGGCGCTGGCCAATGCCGCCCGTGAAACCCTGCGTATCGGCGATGCCATGGAGCAGATGCTGGAAAGCCTGCGTAAAGTGATGCACGGCGAGCCGCGTGAGGAGAAAGAGCTACGGCGGATGGCGGATGATATCAACGTGCTTTACACCGCGATTAAGCTCTATCTGGCGCGGATGCCGAAAGAGGAGCTGGCGGATGAGGAGTCCCGCCGCTGGGCGGAAATTATCGAAATGGCGCTCAACCTCGAGCAGGCTTCGGATATTGTCGAAAGGATGGGGAGCGAAATCGCCGATAAATCGCTGGCCGCGCGCCGCGCATTCTCTATGGAGGGGCTGAAAGAGCTGGACGCGCTCTACGATCAGCTGCTCAGCAATCTGCAGCTGGCGATGTCGGTCTTCTTCTCCGGCGACGTGCCGAGCGCCCGCCGCCTGCGACGCAGCAAGCATCGTTTTCGCATTATGAACCGCCGCTACTCACACGCGCACGTTGACCGCCTGCATCAGCAAAACGTGCAGAGTATTGAAACCAGTACGCTGCACCTCGCGCTGCTGGGCGATATGAAACGTCTTAACTCGCTGTTCTGCTCAGTAGCCTATAGCGTGATGGAGCAGCCGGATGAGGACGATGAGCGCGATGATTATTAAGCGCTGATGAGCCGCCTGACATCCCCGGTTCGCGCTGCGCTTAGCCGGGCTACAGGATTACCGCCGTCTGCGGGCCGGTAGCCCGGGTAAGGCGTTTACGCCGCAACCCGGGGAATGCGCTGGCCCACGGACATCTGCGGAACGGTAGCCCGGACAGGCGCAACGCGCCGCCTCCGGGACAAGAGCAAGCAGGGATCAGAAACGATGGCCAGCGTTGAGGGTTACTGCTTCTTCTCCGGCTCTGAACACCAGCGTCGGATTCGGGCCGCCGAGGGTGGCGTGGCCCTGCGTCACCTGAATCCAGTTGCCTTCCGGCAGACCGATAATCGTCAGCTCTGGCGCAACCACCAGCAGCTCGCGGATCCGCTGCTCGCGGGTCTCGCCTTTATGGCCTTCCGGCAGCGCGTTGGTGAAATGCGGATTAATTTGCAGCGGGAACAACCCCAGCGCAGCAAAACCGTTAGGGTCGACAATCGGCATATCGTTAGTGGTGCGAATCGTCGGACAGGCCAGGTTAGCGCCCGCGCTCCAGCCGATATACAGCGCTCCGCGCTTCACCACATCCACCATCGGCGCCAGCAGGCCGCGTTCGCGACACTCTTTCAGCAGCTGAAAGGTGTTGCCGCCGCCGACGATAACTATCTCCGCATTCGCAATCGCCGACACCGGGTCCGCGACGCTGTGAATACCGGTGACCGTGACGCCCATTGGGCTGAAGACGGCGGCGGTTTTCGCGGTGTAATCGTCCCAGGTTTGCGTTACCCCGGCGAAAGGAATAAATACCGCAGAACGGCGGCCGTTTAGCTGCCCGGCAATGGTCGGCAGCGCATGTTCCAGCCAGGCTTTGCCCGGCAGCGTTGAGTTACTCAATAGCAGCAGTTCCATCATTTCTCCATTTGGCCAGATGATTATTCGGGCAGGGATGTTATCACAGGATATCTTACCGCTTGCTGACGTGGCTCACGCTGAGACGCGCTGAGCATAGCGGAACGGCGATTATTGGCGCAGCGACTCTCTGAATTAATCTGGAAAGCGCCTCGCAGACTGACTCTACCGGGCGTGACAGGTTAGCGGGAACCGCTTAGTTTTACGTTGATGATTCACAGGCAAAGGAATAGAAAATGCTCGTTTATTACGCTAATCTGAGGCATGTCATGCGCATTACCATGGGGGCTATCATGCGCACTACGTCGAACGTTAAAAAATCAGTCAATGTCTCGCTTTCGCCTGAAATCCTGGAAGAGGCGCGTAAACTTAAAATCAACATTTCGGCGGTTTTAACGGAAGCTTTACTTGAGAAATTTCGTGAGCACAAACGTGAAGAGTGGTTACGAGACAATAAGAAATCGATCGATACGATTAACCAATGGGTAGAAGAAAACGGTTCGTTTAGTGATTTTCAAAGGCCGTTCTGATGGAACAATATTGCGCTTATGAGAATACGGGAAGCGGTAAAAAGGTTTTCCCTTATTTAATCAACCTGCAGCATCCGGTCGCGAATGTCCTGAAGCATATCCTGGTTGCCCCTGTGATAGAACAAAACCAACTACCTGATACCCAGCCTCCGACCAAAATTTGTCCCGTGATTACGATTGCCGGTCAAACTTATATTGTGATGACGCATATGATGGCGGGTTTGCCGCAAAAAGAACTGGGCAAGTGCGTTGCTGATTTGACGGCGGACAGGGCTGCGCTGCGCGATGCAATCGACTTTCTGATCAACGGTTATTAGGGCGCCCTCCCTGGCGCTCTCCGTTTTGCCCCTACCCTCTGGCAAAGGCCGCGGCTTCAGCCACCAGCGCCGCGTCCGGACGCACGCCGGTGTAGAGCGCAAACTGCTCCACCGCCTGCAGGGCAATCACCTCCGCGCCGCTGATAACGCGCTTGTCCAGCCTCTGCGCCAGCCTGATAAGCGGGGTTTCCGGCGGTAGCGCGACCACGTCAAATACCACGGCGGCCCGTTCCACCATTGTCTGGCTAAAGGCCAGGGTTTCGCTTTCCGCACCGCCCGCCATACCGAGCGGGGTGACGTTAACCAGAATATCCGCCGCGATTCCCTCCGGCCTGGGCTGCCACTGAAAACCGTACTGCTTCGCCAGCGCCAGGCCGCGCTCGCGATGGCGGGCGGCGATAATCACATCGCGGAAACCGGCATCGCGGAAGGCGGCGATGACCGCTTTGCCCATCCCGCCGCTGCCCTGGATCATCACTTTGGCGGAGGCGTCGAGCCGATGGCTGTCAATCAGGCTTTTTACCGCGATATAGTCAGTATTCAGCCCGGTCAGCCTGCCGTCGTCGTTGACGATGGTGTTGACCGAATCAATCACCTTTGCCGAAGGGTCAAGCGCGTCGAGAAACGGTATACAGCTCTCTTTAAACGGCATCGAGACCGCGCAGCCGCGAACGCCTAATGCGCGCACGCCGTTTACCGCCGCGGCAATGTCCTGGGTCGTAAAGGCTTTATAGATATAATTCAGCCCGAGCTTTTCATACAGATAGTTATGAAAGCGGGTGCCGAAGTTGCCCGGGCGACCGGCCAGCGACATGCACAGCTGCGTATCGCGATTAATCATGAGCAATATCCTCCGTGTGGGCCAGCAGATACTCCTCCGCCTCTTTTGACCAGATACCGTGATGGCGCTCCATGATCGCCGCCAGCTGCGGATCGCGGATTTCTCCCAGCGGAGTCAGCGGGATATTTTTCCCGGTATAGACCAGCTTTTTACCGCCGCCAACCGCCGGTAAATCCAGGGTCGTCTCGCCCGCCGCGTTCAGCCCCAGAATATGTGTCACCACCTTCGCGGCCTGGACTTTTTTCGCCTGCATCAGCGCGACGGCGGCGCGCATATCGTCGGTATTGCCCCCGGAGGTGCCAACGTAGTGGGTAAAGGCGTAATGCACATCGTAAAAATTGATCGGCGCGCTGAACTGCTTATCCTGCGGACCGGCGAAGAAGTTCAGGCAGCCGTCTGCGGCCAGCAGCGAGGAAGCCAGGGTGATGAGCTGTTCATTTGGGACGAAGACGAAGATATCGTCAAAACCGTGGCCGCCGGAGAGCGCCATCAGCGTTTCGCGGCTGGCGTCACGCCCATCAAGATAGTGAATCAACGTTTGCGGCTCGGAGGGATAGTGCTGGCGCGCATAGCTGAGCTTGGGCTTATTGGTGTCGGTGACCACCAGCAGCGCCGGATTGATCGGGCCATGCAGCGCGTAGTCGATAGCCAGCAGCCCCATCGGGCCGGTGCCGCCGAGGATCAGCGTGCGCCCCTGTGGGCGAATGCCCATCACATGGTTATAGCTGCCTTCCTGCAGATGATAGTTGGCGTTGAACGCGCCGATCACGCAGGAAAGCGGTTCCACCAGCGAGCCTTCAAACCAGGTATCGCCTTCCCAGGAAAGCAAACAATCCTGTTCCATCACCTCGTTGGGGATCACCACGTGGGTGGCTTCGCCGCCGATCCACGGGAAGGAATAGCCGGGGCAGTCCGGGCGATCCGGCAGCTGCAGGTTGGCCTGAATAACATAGCGTTGACCAGCGCGAAACTTGTGCTGCCACTTTTTGCCGACGGCGATAATTTCCCCGCAGAACTCATGGCCGATGATGATCGGGTTGGTCGCCACATCGTCCGGCACCTTTTTGTGGTCCTCGCCCTGGTTCGCCTCTTTCCATGAGGAGAGGCACAGGCTGTCGGTGACCACCCGGGCGAGGATTTCATCATCCTGCATCGCCGGGAGTTCGAAGGTTTCCAGGCGCAGGTCGCGTTTGCCGTACAGGCGCAGGGCTGTTGTTTGCATATTTACCACCTCATCCCCTTCATCTTTCACATTACGGGTACGTTCGGTTGCCGCCTTGCCGTACTGCGAAATCTGTTGGGGCTAACTTGTTGAAGTAGCCCCGGCATCGTCGGGGCGGAATAATCAGGACAGGAAGCCCAGCGCGTTACCGAGTATCCCCAAACCGAACAGGGCGAAAATCAGCCATACCGGGTTCACTTTCTTATTGAGCAGACGCACCATCAGCAGGGTCAGGCCCAGGGCCAGCAGGCCGGGGCAGAGCTGATCGAGGATGTTCTGTACGGTCATGGTGACGGTCGAGCCATCGGCGCCCGGCGTTTGCGAGACCACTAGCGGTACGTTGATAGTGGTCCACTTGGTGACCAGCACGCCCATTACAAACAGGCCAAGAATGGAGGCGCCTTCGGTCAGTTTTTGCAGCAGGTTACCGCCCATCTCGCTGACGATATTGACCCCTTTACGGAAGCCAAGCTGCAGCCCGTACCACTTCATAGCCAGACGCACCGCATTGAAAATAAAGAAGAACAGCAGCGGGCCAACCAGGTTTCCGGAGAGCGCCAGCGAAGCGCCGAGGGCGGCGGTAATCGGCCGCAGCGTGCCCCACACCAGCGGGTCACCCACCCCGGCCAGCGGCCCCATCAGGCCGACTTTGATCCCGTTGATGGCGCCATCGTCGATAGCGGCGCCGTTGGCCCGCGCTTCCTCCATCGCGACGGTCACGCCAATCACCGGCCCGCACACCGCCGGGGTGGTGTTAAAGAACACCAGATGGCGCTTCAGCGCGGCGACCTGATCCTCCTTCAGCGGATAGAGGCGCTTGATGGCCGGGATCATGTCGTAGCAAAAGCCAAGCCCGTGAATACGCTCGAAGTTGAATGACGCCTGCTGCAGGTTGGAGCGCAGAAACATGCTCACCAGGTCGCCTTGGGTAATTTTTCTCTGTTCCATGTTGGGCTCCATCAGTCGTCAAGCTGGTCAAGGGCGGTGGAAGAGGTGGCGGCAGCCTGCGGTTCGGATTTGCGCCACTGTGGATTGAGCTGGATATAAATCAGCGCGATGATGACCCCTACGCCGCCGAAGGCCAGCAGGCTGAAATCGAGATAGCCGCCCGCAAGGAAGCCGAGGAAGAAGAAGGGCATCAGATACTTCACGCCCATCATGCGCAGCACCATGGCGTAGCCGACCACCACGATAAAACCGCCGGCGATTTGCAGACCGCGGGTAACGAATTCCGGGATGGCGTTGAGCATATTGCTGACCATATCCGCGCTGACAAACAGAGAAACGATGAGTGCGGGAATGGCGACGCGCAGCGCCTGAACGCCCAGCGCCGATACGTGCAGCAGATCGATTGTCCCGAAGCGCGCTTCTTCTGCTGCCTTATCCGCCGCGTGCTGAAACACCACGGTAAGGGTACGGGCGAACACGGTGAGCACCTGGCCCGCCGCGGCGACCGGCAGCGCAATCGCTATTCCGGTAGCGATACTTTGCTGGCCGACAATCACCAGGATAGCGGAGATAATGCTGGCTAACGCCGAATCCGGAGACTGCGCCGCGCCGACGTTCATCCAGCCGAGCGCGATCAGCTCCAGCGTGCCGCCGAGCATAATCCCGGTTTTTAAATCGCCGAGAATTAAGCCAATCACGGTACAGGCGATTAATGGGCGATGAGTCTGGAATTCATCCAGCACGCTGCCCATCCCGGCAATACAGGAAAAAATAAATATGGCGATGATTTGTAGGGTACTTATTTCCATAATTTGTCACCTTGAGGGTATAGAAATCCCTGCCTGTTACGGCATTTACACGCTGTCCTTCAGGCTGCCTCTTTGTTGACGACACTTTCTCGCCCCAGTCACATAGTTATCTATGCTGCTGGTGACTCGCTCATTTGTCGCCGCGATGCATCCAGAATGACAGTGTGTAATAAAACAGGAGCCTTTTATTATTCTGTTACGGACTGCTCTGCTATTTTATCGAGAATATTAACTGACGGATCCGAGGCTACGACGCGTAAATCAAGATTAACACCCAACTTATCTAACTGCTGAAAGGCATTAATATCCGCCTCGTCTAATGAGACCGCTTTGGTTAATTGTTTTTTACCCGGACGCCAGGCCATGCCGCCAATATTCAGGGTGGCTATGTTGACGCCCTGCTGCACCATGGTTAGTACATCCTGCGGGTTGGTGAATAAATAAAAAACGGTTTCGTCCTGATATTGCGGGTTGTGATAAACGGCGACGGCTTTCTCAAGATTCACCACGTTGACCTTCATGCCCGGAGGCGCGGCCTGGCGAAGCAGCGTGCGGCGAACGTCGTCATTATAAACGTCGTCATTACAGATAATAATGCGCTGGGCGTTAGCCACTTTTGACCAAACGGTGGTGACCTGGCCGTGAATCAGGCGGTCATCAATGCGTGCGAGCGTAATGTTCATCAGAAATCCTCCTCAACGGTTTCCGGCTGCCGCCAGGTGACGCAGCACTGGCTGGCGATGGTCTCAAGATGTTGGCACAGTTCTTCCGCATGCATCGTTTGCTGGTTATCCACCAGCTCCAGAGCCAGCGGTAGCGACAGGCCGCTGATGACCCGGAGCCGCGGGTTGCGCATCGCCAGCCCGGCGGCGGCGTTCCACGGGCTGCCGCACTGGAGATCGACGGCGATAAGCCACTCCTCCTCTTTGTGAGTACTTACCAACTTTTCAAGCTTATCGGCGATATCGCCCGCGTTTTCTCCCGGTACAAATTCCACGGCGCTAACGTTGACATCGCCGTAGACCATGCGCACCGAGTCGAGCATGGCGCAGGCTAGCTGGCCGTGGGCGCAGAAGATGACGTTAACCATTTTCCCCCCTTAGCCGCGCGTTTTTCCGCCGGCGATGTTAGTGGTTACTCCGGTCATGTAGCTGGCGCGTTCTGAGAGTAGATAGCAAACAAAATCAGCCACTTCAGTGAGTCGACCGGAGCGGCCAAGAGGAATAGAATTTTTGCTATAGCCTTCGCGCAGCTGTTCGACGGTAATATTACGGGTCCAGGCCAACGCTTCTTCATACTCCGGGGTACGCAGGCCGGTTTTTTCCAGAATGCCCGGCGCGACGCCCACCACGCGGATACCGTGCTTGCCCAGCTCTTTCGACCAGGAGCGGGTAAAGCTGTTCAGCGCGGCCTTGGTCGCGGCATAGCAGCTCTGGCCTTCCGAGCCTTCGAGGCCGCTTTCCGACGAGACGTTAACAATCACGCCGCTGCGCTGTTTAACCATCTGGCGCGCCACCGTCTGCGACATCAGGAACACGCCTTTCTGGTTGATATTGACCATTTTTTCGAATGCCGCTTCATTTAATTCATAGCGACCGGATGGTGCTTTCTCATCGACTAATAAGCGCGGGAAGTTAACGCCAGCGTTATTGACTAAACCATCGATGCGGCCAAAACGTTGAATAATATGGTCGACGGTTTTATGTACTTCGCTGGCGCTGGATATATCGGTAGGCCAGAAGTTATAATTACCGCTACTCTGATGCTTATCGCCACCGTGAATATCGATCATCTGCACGTTCGCACCCTGGGCTAATAACTCATCGACAATCGCCAGGCCAATTCCTGATGCGCCGCCGGTCACGATAATTATTTTTTCTTTTAAATTTAACCATGTATTCATTATCGACTCCTGTTTCTTTAGATAAAGGGATCCCCCGCAGCAGCGCTGCGTGAAAACATATTCCTGAAATTTACTTCAGTAATGACTCAGCGGTTTCTCGATTCGTCACCAGACAGTTAATGTAATGACCGTTTAAGGCACCAAGGATGCCGGAGTATTTTTCCGCGCCCATCGCGATGCCTACCGAATAGCGCGCCTGTCTGAGTTTCGCCATCTCAATAGAGAGCGTTTTCTCACTCATGGCGGTCTCTACCATCAGGCCATCAATATTATAAAAGCGTGAGCAGATATCTCCGGCAACCTGGCGGGCGTTGAGATCGTCGCTCTCTTCACTGCCGTAAAACGCGTGCCAGTTTGCGCCGTCGCGGATCGCCGGGGAACCAATCCCCACCAGCGCGACGTCCAGGTTATCCCAGTAGGAGGCAATCGTTTTAAAGTGCTGTGACTGCATAATACCGTTGCGAATCAATTTATTATCGAGAAGTGCCGGAAAGTCGGCGAGATGAGATTCCGCTTTCAGCTTCGCCGCTGCGCCGTAGGTTAGCGTATTCACGTGGTAGCGGCTTTCCAGTTTGCCGGAGGGGCCGCCGATAATCGGCACGCAGATAACCTGGCGGGACTGACCGGCCTGCGGCAGATTCTCCACCAGCGCGCGCACCGCCCGCCCCCAGGAGAAGCCGACGATATCGCCCGGCTCCAGCAGCCTATCAACCAATTGCGCGCCATGCTGGCCGATGAGATTGAGCTGATCCTCCTCCTGTAGAGCGTCGCTGGCCGCCACCACCACCTCTTTGAGGGCAAATTTTTGTTTTAGCTGCTGCTCAAGCCACAGATTTTCGTTGTAGTCATAGTTGATGGCGATAGTGACGATGCCCTGCTCGCGGCCGCGTTTCAACAGGCGGCTGATGGTGGTGCGATATATCCCCAGTTCGCGGGCTATCTGCGCCTGGGTCATATCCTGCTCGTAATAGAGCTGGGCGATTTTCACGATCAGACGAATATCGTCGCTGTTTTCCATCGTCACTGTCGGCTCCTGCACATTTGTGCAAATGAGAGAATGGCTGTCATGATCTGATATAACCCCATCAGCGGCCCGCTTCAAAGAAATTTTCCTCTATTTCAAGAGGGTGTTCTGACCGTTTGTGTTGCACATTTGCTTTGCTGGCAGGAGGTTGACGGCACGTTTGTGCCAGGCATGCTAACAGCCTGATTCTGCGTTATTTCGCTCAGTAAAGTTGCCGGGATCTCAAGAGTACACTTTTGTGTTGAAAGGCGGGGCAGATCACACTTAGCGCCAGGCGACGCGCGCGCGATTCTTTTTTATCGCCCGCAAGGTAGGGTATATTTCGCTTTTACAGGAGATTTTATGCTGCCCGACTCATCAACCCGACTTAATAAATACATCAGCGAGAGCGGAATTTGCTCGCGCCGTGAAGCCGATCGCTTTATTGAACAAGGCAACGTTTTTATCAACGGCAAGCGCGCCACCATTGGCGACCAGGTTAAAGCTGGCGACGTGGTAAAGGTCAATGGCCGGTTGATTGAGCCGCGCGAAGCGGACGATCTCGTCCTGATTGCGCTGAATAAACCGGTTGGCATCGTCAGCACCACCGAAGACGGCGAGCGCGACAATATTGTGGATTTCGTTAACCACAGTAAACGCATTTTCCCAATCGGTCGTCTGGATAAAGACTCCCAGGGGCTGATCTTTCTGACCAACCATGGCGATCTGGTGAATAAGATCCTGCGCGCTGGTAACGATCACGAAAAAGAGTATCTGGTCACCGTTGATAAGCTAATAACCGATGAGTTTATCCGCGGTATGGGCGCGGGGGTACCGATTCTCGGCACGGTGACGAAGAAGTGCAAAGTGAAAAAAGAAGCGCCGTTTGTATTTCGCATCACCCTGGTGCAGGGGCTGAATCGCCAGATTCGCCGGATGTGCGAACACTTTGGCTATGAAGTGACGAAGCTTGAACGGACGCGGATCATGAACGTCAGCCTGACGGGGATCCCGCTGGGAGAGTGGCGCGATCTGACCGATGATGAGCTGATCGATCTCTTTAAACTGATTGAGCGCTCGTCTTCAGAAGCGAAACCGAAGGCAAAAGCAAAGCCGAAAACGGCCGGCATCAAGCGCCCGGTGGTGGCGATTGAAAAAAGCGGCGAGAAATCTTCCCGCCCGGCGTCGAACGGCAAACGCTTTACCGCGCCGGGGCGCAGAAAGAAAGGGCGTTAACGTCTGCCGCGGGTCGGCGTATTGGCCGACCAGGAAAACGAGGCCTCTGCATCCGGTTTGTATGCCTGCTTTTTCTTCAGCTGGCGGGCTTTTTTCGCCTCGGTTTCCCGCTGGAGCATCAGCTTATCGATGTACTCTTTTTTCACGCTATTGGTTTCCGCGTTAGTCAGCGGACGGCCGTGGGCGATGCGCGCGCGGTCGAGCAGGGTTTTCAGTTCTCGCTGTTCGCGCTCGGTCATCTCTTTTTGGGTGATGCGGGGGAGTGCCATAGTCGTGCCCTCAGTTAGCCTATGGCTTCAGTGTACGGTATTGGGGCTGACGTCTCACGGTAAATTATTGTGCCTCGCAGAAAATCCCTGAGGCGGTGCTGCGCACCTGTCCGGGCTACAAAACCCGCAAGCTGCACGGACCGTAGCCCGGCTAAGCGCAGCGCAAGCCGGGAAAATTACGGGTTGTTAGCTCTCTTTTACCGTTTTACGCGATTTATCAACAATAGGCTTTCCTGACCAGTAACCGGCCAGCAGCGAGCCGGACAGGTTGTGCCAGACCGAGAACAGCGCGCCGGGCAGCGCGGCCAGCGGGCCAAAGTAGATTTTCCCCAGCGCGGCAGCAAGGCCGGAGTTCTGCATTCCCACCTCGATCGCCAGCGTGCGGCAGGTGGACTCGTCAAAGCCAAACAGCCGTCCGCCCCAGTAGCCGCCGAGCAGGCCGATGGTGTTATGCAGGATGACGGCGATAATCACCACAAAGCCTACGGAAGCGATATGCGACGCGGAACCGGCCACCACGGCGCAGATAATCGCCAGAATGCAGACCATCGAAAAGGCCGGCAGGAACGGCTCAACCGCCTTGACCACTTTCGGCAGCAGATGATGCACGACCAGCCCCAGCGCAATCGGGATCACCACGATTTGCAGAATGCTGAGCAGCATCCCCATCACGTCCACCTGAATATGCGCATCTACGTACAGACGCGTCAGCAACGGCGTGGCGACCACACCGACCAGCGTGGAAACCGACGAGATGGTGACCGAAAGCGCGACATCGCCTTTTGCCAGAAAGATCATCACGTTGGATGCCGTACCGCTGGCGACGCTGCCGACCAGCACCATCCCGGCGGAGAGCTCCGGCGGCATATGAAAAATCAGCGCCAGCAGCCAGGCGGCGAGGGGCATCACCAGGTAGTGGAGAAAAATGCCTGCGGCGACCGGCGCGGGGCGGGAAAGCACGCGCTTAAAATCGTCGACTTTCAGGTGCACGCCCATACCGAACATAATCAGCATCAGCAGCGTCGGGACCCACGGGCCAACGGGAGTGAAAGTGGATGGCGTGTAATAGGCGATAACCGAGAGCAGCAGCGCCCATAATGGGAACAGCCGCGTAAGCGTGGCGAGCATGTTGTTTTCCTTGCACGTAAGTTGTGTTTGCTTGTTATAGACCGGCCGGGATCGAGCCCGGCCATCGCTATTGTTTATCGTGCTAAGACATATTATTCAAACAAATTATGCTCATGTTCCGCTGCGGACGATCTCCCAACTGAGTCCGAAGCGCGCTAAATACTTGCGCAGACGGTCGGCATCGTTGGGATTGGCCTTTTTCTGCCGGGAGACGGCGAACAGCTCGCGTCCGGCTTCGGAGAGCGAAGCGCTGCGTTGGCAGACCGCCAGCACCGTTTCCAGCTGGCGGCGATCGAACAGATCGATTTCCATCGCAATATCAGCAGAAGATGTCGTGAGCTGCCAGCTCGCTTTCAGCAGCATTATCTCCTCTTCCGCAACGGCCAGCGTAATGCGCCCCTGCTCGGCCAGGGTCGCCATGCGCGTCACGGACGAACTAAGTTCGCGGAAATTGCCGCGCCATTGCGCCTGCGGCGAGCAGGCAAAGGCCAGATAGCGCTCGCGGGCGTCTTTATCGAAGCGGATCTGCGTCTGCCGCTCGTTGGCCAGTCGGCGTAATTCATACTCCACGTTCGGCGCAATATCTTCCCGCCGCTGCGCCAGGCCGGGGAGGGCAAAGCGCCACATATTGATGCGCGCATAAAGATCTTCGCGAAAGCGCCCCTCTGCCACCCACTGCTGCATATCGCGATGCGTGCCGGCGATCAGCTGGAAGTCGCTGTGCACCTCTTTATCCGAGCCAAACGGAAAAAAGGTTTTTTCTTCGATGGCCTTCAGCAGCATGGCCTGCTCATCCAGCCCCAGCTCGGCGATTTCATCGAGAAACAGCACGCCGCCGTCGGCTTCGCGTAATAGCCCGGCGCGAGGCGTCACCGCGCCGGTAAACGCGCCTTTGACATGGCCAAACAGCGTGGACATGGCGTTATCGCCGCGCAGCGTGGCGCAGTTCACCGCCATGAATTTTCCCGCCACCCGATGCCGTGACTGACGAAGCTGAAAAATACGTTTGGCGAGGACGGATTTACCAGCGCCCGTTGGGCCGGTAAGCAAGATCGGATCGGTCGATCGGATCGCCACGCGCTCAATACGATCGATAAGCGCGTTGAACGTCGCGTTCCGCGTCTCGATGCCTGCCTTCAGGAAGGAGACTGACTGCTGCTGCTCGCGCTGAAAGCGGCTGGTGAGCGCCGTATAGCGGCTTAAGTCCAGATCGATCACCGAGTAAATACCGGCGGCGACGGCTTCATCCGCTGCGCTTTTCGGCGCAGGGCTGGTCTGCAGCAGGCTGGCGGGGAGGTAGCGCGCTTCGGTCAGCAGGAACCAGCAGATCTGCGCCACGTGGGTCCCGGTGGTGATATGCACCAGATACTCTTCGTTTTCGGTATCAAAGCGATAGTGGTTGGCAAAGTCGAGAAACGCCGCGTAGACCTCTTCAAAATCCCAGGGATCGTTTATCTCAACCGTATGCGGGCGCACTTCGGTATGCGGCGAAAGCTGGGCGATATCGTCAATCAGCTTTTGCGCCATGCTTTCATCACGCGGCTGGTGGAGGAGCTCCAGCCGGTCGACGGGAAAATCGGCCTGCTGGCATAGCCCCACGGTGGGCCGCCATTTTTTAAAGCGGTTCGCTCGCTTGCCGCGTTTATCCAGTACCGTTCCGAGGACGCCTATCACCACTCGCCGCTTTTTCATGTTTATCCCAAAAGATAAGTATCGATATTTCAAGATAAAAAAACCTGCTGGCGTGAGCAAGCGTCACGGTGTGCTTTAAAAATAAAAACTTTACTAATTAATTAGTTAAAAAATAACTTTCGCCATTTTTGTTTTTGGCACGCATCTGGCAATAGTCCTTTCGTCACGATGCTGAAGACGCAGGGGATTAAACCCCGCCGGCACGCCAGGAACGGTACAGACCGTTTTTCGGGCGCGTTCCGTCAGCCGATGACCACCAATGGGTTCGATTCCCGATTTCATCTCCAATGAAAACTGGTTGTTAATCATAAAAACACAACGGGGTTGTGCGCAGTCGGCACTCCCCAAAGCAGGCCGCCGGTAAAGGCGCCGTGCCGCAGGCAAAAGGGAGTTCCCCTGCGGCTCCGCCCCTGCACCCGCGCCTGATTAACTGTTAAGGAATAAAAAATGACGAAAAAAATTACGGTACGTAAAGGTCAGCTTGGCCTTTTATCCCGCCAGGGTGACTACTATCAGGTTCTGGAAGCAGGCGAGCACCGCCTGCCGTGGTTCAACGTTCCTGACGTGCTGATCGTAAATCGGGACGGCAGCGAGGTGCCGGAAGCGCTGGCGGAGTATTTACGGCGCTTTCAGCCTGAATGGGTTGAACGCTACTGCCTGGCGGCGGATTTGACGGATATCGAAACCGGGGCGCTGTATGCCAACGGTGTGCTGCAGGACATTTTACCGCCTTCGACGCGCCGGCTGTACTGGTCCGCCGGTGACGAGATGCGGCTGCTACGTATCGATACCCGCCAGGTTGAGGTTCCGGCTGACATCATGAATGCGGTGCTGCAGCCGCGACGTCACGGGGCGGTAAAAGGCCGCGAAGCGATCCTCACCGTATCGGTGCCGGCGTGGCACGTCGGGGTGCTGAAAATCGACGGCGAGACGCAAGCGCTGCTGCAGCCTGGCCTGAGCGCGTACTGGAAGGTCAATCATCTGGTGGAAGCGGAAGTGGTCGATACCCGCCTGCAGGTGCTGGAGGTTGGCGGCCAGGAGATTCTGACCAAAGATAAAGTGAACCTGCGTTTAAATCTGGCGGCGAACTGGCGCTACAGCGATGTGCTGCAGGCGTTCGGACAGCTGACGAAGCCGCTGGATCATCTGTATCGCGAGCTGCAGTTTGCGCTGCGTGAAGCCGTCGGGACGCGAACGCTGGACGAGCTGCTGGAAGATAAGAAAATCATCGATGAGGTGGTGAGCGCGCAGGTTACCGAGCGCATGGCGGCATTTGGCATCGACGTCGCCTCGCTGGGCGTGAAGGATATTGTGCTGCCCGGCGACATGAAAGCCATTCTGTCGCAGCTGGTGGAAGCGGAGAAATCGGCGCAGGCGAATGTAATCCGCCGCCGTGAAGAGACCGCGGCGACCCGTTCGCTGCTCAACACCGCGAAGGTGATGGAAAATAACCCTGTCGCGCTGCGCTTAAAAGAGCTGGAAACGCTGGAAAGAGTGGCGGAACGTATCGATAAAATCTCGGTCTTTGGCGGTCTGGACCAGGTGCTGCATGGCCTGGTGAATCTAAAAGGATAATGAAAATGACGTATCACGGTGTGAATGCCGTTATGCGCCATAAGGTGCAACGGCAGTTAACGGACGTGGAGCGGCGCTACGGCGTCAGAGTGCTCTACGCCTGTGAATCCGGTAGCCGAGGCTGGGGCTTTGCTTCGCCGGACAGCGATTATGATGTGCGGTTTCTCTACGTTCATCCGCTGGAGTGGTATCTGCGGGTGGACGCGCCGCGCGATGTTATCGAGCTGCCCATTGACGATGAGCTGGACGTCTGCGGCTGGGAGTGGCGCAAAGCGCTGGGTCTGCTGAAAGGGGCGAATCCGACGCTGATCGAGTGGCTGGATTCACCGGTGGTGTATCGGCAGGATGACGCGACGGTTAAGGCGCTTAAAAAACTCATCCCGCATTGGTTTTCTCCGGTACGCGCCCGCTGGCATTACTACTCGATGGCCAGGAAAAATTTTCGCGGCTATCTGCAAGGCGAACACGTGCGGCTGAAAAAGTACTTTTACGTACTGCGCCCGCTGCTGGCCGTCCGCTGGGTTGAGGCGGGAAAAGGCGTACCGCCGATGCGCTTTGATCAACTGCTGGCGGGAAGCGAGCTGGAAACGGGGCTGCGTGAGGAAATAAACGCGCTGCTGGAACGTAAACAACGTGCGGGAGAGGCGGAGTACGGCCCGCGGCGACCATTACTGCATGCGTTTATTCAGTCCGAGCTGCTCAGAGGCGCGATCCCTCCCTCGCTGCCGGATAGCCGGACAGGGGATATTAGGGAGTTGGACAGATTGCTGATGACCACGGTGATGGGGAACTAAAAATGGCCCGGCAGAAATGACGGGCCATTTTTTCGCCATTACTCGAACAGATTATGATGCAGCTTCTGCACCACTTTTTCGGCATCCGCTCCCGGCACCAGGAAGCACAGGTTGTGGCTGGATGCGCCATAGCAAATCATTCGAATGTTGAACGGATCCAGCACGCCAAACACCTCTTTACCGACGCCGCACGCTTTCGACAGCTCATTACCAATGATGGCGACCAGCGCCAGATCCTGCTCGACCTCAACCCGGCACAGAGAGGAAAGTTCGGTCAACAGCCCTTGGGTGAGCAGGGTATCGCCAGCTGACGTCGAACCGGTGGTATCCATGGTTAGCGCCACGCTCACTTCCGACGTGGTGATCAGATCGACGGAGATGCTGTGACGCGCCAGAATACTAAACACTTCGGCCAGAAAACCACGCGAGTGCAGCATATTCAGGCTGTGCAGGGTTAGCAGCGTCTGCTTGCGGCGCAGCGCCAGCGCGCGGAACAGCGGCGGGTTTTTGGTGTTTTTGCACACCAGCGTGCCGCCGGCCTTCGGCTCTTTGCTGGAGCCGACGAATACCGGAATATCGCTGCGCACGGCAGGGAGCAGGGTGGCCGGATGCAGGACCTTCGCGCCAAAGGTCGCCATTTCCGCCGCTTCTTCAAAAGCGATAACGTCAATGCGTTTGGCTGCCGGCGCGACGCGCGGGTCGGTGGTGTAGATACCAGGAACATCGGTCCAGATATCGACGCGGGTGGCGTTTAGCGCTTCGCCGAGCAGCGCGGCGGTATAGTCGCTACCGCCGCGGCCCAGGGTGGTGGTACGGCCTTTGGCTTCGCTGCCGATAAAGCCCTGGGTGATCACCAGCCCTTCCGCAAGGCGCGGGGTCAGCTGCTGCTGGGTTAATTCAGATAAGGCGGCGATATCCGGTTCCGCGCGGCCAAAGCGGTCGTTGGTGCGCATAATTTTGCGTACGTCGAACCACTGGGCGGCGATACCGCGCTCGCGCAGGATCTCGACAAACAGCAGGGTAGACATCAGTTCGCCGTGGCTGACCAGCTCGTCGGTTAACGCGGTTGAACTGGCCAGGGAGGCAGCTTCCGCCAGGGTGGTGATGTTTTCCAGCAGGCGCTCTATTTCATCGCGGATCACGTTCGGATAGCGCAGACGCTCCAGAATATTGAACTGGATTTGACGCATGGCATCGAGTTTCGCGAAACGTTCGCCGGGTTCCAGCCCTTCCGCTAATGCGACCAGCAGGTTGGTCACGCCCGCTGAGGCGGAAAGCACCACCACGCGGGTATTGGCATCCAACAGCGCGACGTCTACGCTGCGGTTCATGGCATCAAAATCGGCAACGCTGGTGCCGCCGAACTTGGCTACAACTAAATCTGTCATAACAACCTCGTGTCAGGGGGCCTGACTTATTAAAACGATTCCAGAAAACCAATCCTGGCGGGGCTGGACGCAACCGGATTGCAATAAAATGTCTTAATAAGCCAGGCCAAATTATTCAGCCATGGCACAAGGGAAGAGCGAAAAACAGGGTGGGCGCAGAGCGATAAACAAACTACGATGTCACCCAGAAGTGCTCCACCTTGTAGACCCGCTTGCCGATGCTTTGTATCAGCTGGCGAGTATGAAACGCCCGACTGCGAACGTTTCTGGTGACAACCCAGGGGATTCAGCCCCTGTGGCCGGTGATGAGCGTAACCAGACGCTTATTCACCTCGGCGTTGCTCCCCCTCACGTATTTTCCCCGGACTGGCTCCTCCAATACGGTTACCTGGGCAACGCACCTCTTCTGGCAATTACCGACGTCTTTCACTTTGCCAGGGGGACGCGGGACATTATACCCCCCTGCAATACCCTTTCGCTGTAGCGTGAAATGCGCGATCCATACATACCTACGTATACGTAAATACTGCCGTTATATAAAGGCTTCAGGCGAAGTATGTCAACGTCAGGGTTATGCGGATTTTTCATGGGCGGGTCGCTGACAGAAAAAAGCCTTATGATGTCTATACTATCAGGGGCGTTTTGCGCCAAATCGGTCCAATTTCTGACGCGTATCATCGGCATAACATAAAAATCATCACAATTTTTCGTCACCGGCGCTACAATCGACCGCAGTCACAATTCTCAAATCAGAAGAGTATTGCTAATGAAAAACATCAACCCAACGCAGACCTCTGCCTGGCAGGCATTACAGAAACACTTTGATGAAATGAAAGACGTTACCATCGCGGATCTGTTCGCGAAGGATAGCGATCGTTTCTCTAAATTCTCCGCCACGTTCGACGATCTGATGCTGGTGGATTTTTCCAAAAACCGCATCACCGAAGAGACGCTGGCTAAGCTGCAGGACCTGGCCAAAGAGACCTTCCTGGCAGACGCCATTAAATCCATGTTCTCCGGCGAGAAGATTAACCGCACGGAAGACCGCGCGGTGCTGCACGTTGCGCTGCGTAACCGCAGCAATACTCCGATTCTGGTTGATGGCAAAGACGTGATGCCGGAAGTGAACGCCGTGCTTGAGAAGATGAAAACCTTCTCCGAAGCCATTATCTCCGGCAACTGGAAAGGCTACACCGGTAAAGCGATTACCGACGTCGTGAACATCGGTATCGGCGGCTCCGACCTCGGCCCGTTCATGGTGACCGAAGCGCTGCGCCCGTACAAAAACCACCTGAACATGCACTTTGTTTCCAACGTCGATGGGACCCACATCGCCGAAGTGCTGAAAACGGTGAACCCGGAAACCACGCTGTTCCTGGTCGCGTCGAAAACCTTTACCACTCAGGAAACCATGACCAACGCTCACAGCGCGCGCGACTGGTTCCTGGCGACCGCCGGCGATGAGAAGCACGTAGCGAAACACTTCGCCGCGCTCTCGACCAACGGTAAAGCGGTTGGCGAGTTCGGTATTGATACCGCCAATATGTTTGAGTTCTGGGACTGGGTTGGCGGCCGTTACTCTCTGTGGTCAGCCATCGGCCTGTCCATCATCCTGTCCGTCGGCTTCGACAACTTTGTTGAGCTGCTCTCCGGCGCACACGCGATGGATAAACACTTCTCCACGACCGCGCCTGAGAAAAACCTGCCGGTACTGCTGGCGCTGATCGGTATCTGGTACAACAACTTCTTCGGTGCTGAAACCGAAGCGATTCTGCCGTACGACCAGTATATGCACCGCTTTGCCGCCTACTTCCAGCAGGGCAACATGGAATCCAACGGTAAATACGTTGACCGTAACGGCAACGCCGTGGATTACCAGACGGGCCCAATCATCTGGGGCGAGCCGGGTACCAACGGTCAGCACGCGTTCTACCAGCTGATTCACCAGGGGACCAAAATGGTGCCTTGCGACTTTATCGCCCCGGCGATTACCCACAACCCGCTGTCCGACCACCATCCGAAGCTGCTGTCTAACTTCTTTGCCCAGACCGAAGCGCTGGCGTTTGGTAAATCCCGCGAAGTGGTTGAGCAGGAATATCGCGATCAGGGTAAAGATCCGGCGACCCTGGAACACGTGGTGCCGTTCAAAGTGTTTGAAGGCAACCGCCCGACCAACTCCATCCTGCTGCGTGAAATTACGCCGTTCAGCCTGGGCGCGCTGATTGCCCTGTATGAGCACAAAATCTTCACCCAGGGCGTGATTATGAACATCTTCACCTTCGACCAGTGGGGCGTGGAGCTGGGCAAACAGCTGGCTAACCGCATCCTGCCGGAGCTGAAAGATGGTTCCGAAGTGAGCAGCCACGACAGCTCCACTAACGGCCTGATTAACCGCTATAAATCCTGGCGCGCATAATCGCTAAAACGTTCGCAATGCCGGCCCATGTGGCCGGCATTTTTGTTATAGCTGGCGCAGCAGCTTTGCCGGGTTCCCGGCCCACACGCCTTTCTCAGTAATGGATTTGGTCACCACGCTGCCCGCGCCAATCACGACCCCATCGCAGATGCTGACCGCCAGAATGGTTGCGCCGCTGCCGATAGACACATCGTTGCCAATCACAATTCTTCCCCAGCTCTCGCGGTCGGCGTTGGGTTTTCCCTCGCGGAACATATCGTTGGCGAACATCACGCCGTGGCCGATAAAACAGCGCTCGCCGATGGTCACGTACTCGCAGATAAAGGTGTGGGACTGAATTTTGCTGTCGTTGCCGATGCGGGTATGGCCCTGAATCTCCACAAATGGCCCGACGAAGACGTTATCGCCAAGCGTGCAGTCGTAGAGGTTGGCGGGCTGGTAAATCACCACGTTTTCGCCGCTGGCGACGTTGCGAATGGCGGTTTCACGAAGGGTATGCATGCTGCCTCTCAGATTGGTTTAGCCAGAATATGGAGTGTGCTTTCCTGGGTTGCAGAATGAAATGCCACATCCTTCACGTGCTGCATCCCCTGGCGTTCATAAAAACGGCGGGCGCTGGTATTCGCGGCGAGCACTTCCAGCCATAGCCAGCGTTCACCCTTCTCTTTTGCTCGCGTCTCGACGGCGCGGAAAATCTGCTCGCCGTAGCGATGTCCGGTGGCGTCGGGCAGCAGATAAAGCTTATGCAGCAGCGTGCCGGAGGGACCCTCGGGATGAATATTCTGACCACAGGCGTATTTAGCAAAGCCGACAGGGCGCGCGGCTTCCGCAATCAACCAACAGCACTGCGGATCGGCCAGGCTGGGCGCCAGCGCGGCCATGGAATATTCTTGCTGCAGGTAGTGCTCCAGTTCATCGGCGTTGTGCCAGAGATGGGCAAAGTGGTGGCGATAGCTGGCATTGGCCATTTCGTTGAGCAAGGCTGCATCTTCTGGCCCTGCAATACGAATTTTGAACATGGTTGTTTCCTTTTTAACCTGTCAGTGTGGCAAGTGATTGTTACATTTACGCCGTCGGTGGCAAAAAGTTAGCGAATAATGTCGATCTGGATCACACTTTTGCGTTATACAGGTCACAAATAATGATGATTATGAGGTGTATCTATGCCGCCGGTTTATCGTCCGTTGGTGAGTTTTATTGCAACCGCAATGCAAACCGTTTTGAATCTTGGCCTGCTGTGCCTGGGGGTCATTCTGATCGTATTTCTGGGCAAGGAGACGTTGCATCTGGCGCACGTCCTGTTTACGCCGGAGCCTGTCAGCAAGTACAAGCTGGTGGAGGGGCTGGTCGTCTACTTCCTCTATTTCGAGTTTATCGCGCTGATAGTGAAGTATTTTGAGTCGGGATTTCACTTCCCGCTGCGCTACTTTGTCTATATCGGCATCACCGCCATCGTCCGCCTGATCATTATCGATCATGAGTCGCCTATGGCGGTGCTGATTTACTCCGCTGCGATCCTGATTCTGGTGATTACGCTTTGGCTGTGTAATTCCAACCGCCTGAAACGCGAATAAAAAAAAGCGGCCTCCAGGGCCGCTGACCAACAGTCACAAATAGAATTTATGTAGGGTCCAGTTGAGGATAGCAGTGGCATTTGCCTTACTTTTTCAGCTGAGGGCGGCGGCGGCAATGCCCGGTTGGGGACGCGCATTGCCGCTAAACCGCCGGCCCTCATCTGAAATTTGGGGCGGGTGTTACAAAAAAATTAACCTTTCACTCCGCCTGCCGTCAGGCCATTGACCAACCAGCGCTGGGCCAGCAGGAACACTACGGTAATCGGAATAGCGGAGAGCACCGCTGCAGCGGCAAAGTCGCCCCACAGATAGTTCTGCGGGTTGAGATACTGTTGCATTCCGACCGCCAGGGTATAGCTGTTCACATCGCGCAGCAGCAGGGAGGCCACCGGTACTTCGGTAATCGCGGCGATGAACGACAGAATAAACACCACCGCCAGAATCGGTACCGACAGCGGGAGCAGCACCAGGCGGAAAGCCTGCCACGGGGTGGCGCCGTCCAGCGCCGCCGCTTCCTCCAGCGAGCCGTCGATGGTTTCGAAGTAACCTTTAATCGTCCAGACGTGCAGCGCGATACCGCCCATATAGGCGAAGATGACGCCGCCGTGGGTATTCAGGCCGACGAACGGCACGTACTGGCCGAGACGGTCAAACAGGGCATACAGCGCGACCAGCGACAGAACCGCGGGGAACATCTGGAAAATCAGCATCCCTTTCAGCAGCGTGGCTTTACCCGGGAAGCGCATACGGGCAAAAGCGTAAGCGCAGGTAGTAGAGAGCGCGACGATGCCAATGGCGGTAATGCCGGCCACCTTGATGGAGTTCCACAGCCACAGCAGGACCGGGAAGGGGGGCGGCGTGACGCGACCGTCAGCGTGTTCAACGCTGAAGCCTAACGCCAGCCGCCAGTGCTCCCAGGAGATACTTTCAGGGATCAGGCTACCGGTGGCGAAGTTCCCTTCGCGCAGAGAGATAGCGATGACCATCAGCAGCGGGAACATAATCGCCGCGATAAAAACCAGCAGCAGGAGATGCGTGGTAAACAGGCGCAGCTTCTGAGATTTGGGTTGAACCATAGCCATAATCGTTATCTCCCTTAATCAAACTTCATACGTGTGGCTTTCAGGTTAACAATCGCAAGCAGGCCTACCAGCAGGAAGATCAGCGTGGCGATAGCCGCCGCGAGGCCGAAGTCCTGACCGCCGCCGCCTTCAAAGGCGATGCGGTAGGTATAGCTCACCAGCAGGTCGGTGTAGCCCGCTGGCGTGGTGGTGCCGAGCCGGTCCGGCCCGCCGTTGGTCAACAGCTGAATCAGCACGAAGTTGTTAAAGTTAAAGGCGAAGCTGGCGATCATCAGCGGCGTCAGCGGCTTGATCAGCAGCGGCAGCGTAATTTTGAAGAAGTTCTGGAACGGCGTAGCGCCATCCATTGCCGAGGCTTCATATAAATCGTCAGGAATCGCTTTCAGCAGGCCCATGCACAGGATCATCATGTACGGATAGCCCAGCCAGGTGTTGACGATGATAATCATCGTGCGCGCGGTGGTCGGGTCGCTAAACCAGGCCGGCTTGATGCCGAACAGCGCGCTGAGCATCATGTTGATCTCGCCAAAACTCTGGTTGAACAGGCCTTTGAAAATCAGAATCGAGATAAACGACGGTACGGCATATGGCAGAATCAGCAGTACGCGGTAAATCGCTTTGCCCTTCAGGGCTTCCCACTGGACCAGACAGGCGAGCACCATGCCGACCGCAACGGTAAGAATCACGGTCAGAACGGAGAACACCACCGTCCAGACGAAAATCGCGAAGAACGGTTTCTGGATCCCTTCATCCTGGAACACGCGGGTGAAGTTATCCCAGCCGATGGTTACGGTGTAGCCCGGGCTGAGCTTTTCGCTGCCCCAGCTGCCGTCGGCGTTGATCGCCTGATAGAAACCGACCTCGGCGTTGGGACGATATTTCACGCCGCTCTGGTTGTTGGTCAGCGTACCGTCATTGGCCAGCGCGTACAGCGGCTGAGTACCGGAGAACTGACGCAGAGAGCTCATAATGACTTTGCTTTCATCCGGCAGCACGGCGGTCAGCTGGTTCAGGGCGGTACGGTTTTGCGTAATCACGCGCAGCGTGGCGCGATCGCCTTCCGGCAGGGCGTCAGCCTCTTTTAAGGCCAGTTTCTGCTCGCCGCCGAATTTAAAGGCGTCGGAAAGATAGTTTTTGCCGCTTTCGCCGTCGGTCAGCGCCAGCTTCCACTCATCTCCCGCCGGATAGAGCGCGAAGTTGTAGGATTTGCCCGCCTGGAAGGAGCGGTCCATCAGTACCTGTTGGGCGCGTTCGAAGGTCAGCTGGTTAGTGCTGCTGTAGTTGGTGAAAGCGATTGCGATCGTGCAGATCAGCGGGAACAGGACGAACAGCCCCATCCCGGCGAGACCCGGATAAACATAGCGCCAGGCGTAGGCCTTGCGATTGGAAAAAATATACAGGCCAACCGAGCTTAAAATCAGCGTCATGATGGCAAACAGGTACTCCCCCTGGGCGTACATCAAAACAACAAGGTAACCCACCAGCAGGCACAGCAAGCCGATCACAGACCATGTGAGCTGCGGGCTTTGCCACCAGTGCTTCTTTTTCACGACATCCATGGGGATCATCCTCTTTACACTTTATCCTTCGCGCTACCTCTTTGTTGGCTGCGGATGCGCACCCCAGTCACTTACTGATGTAAGCGCCTGGGGATTTGTCATCCTTGCCGCCTCGATGTAGCGCGAATGATTTCGTGTAACAACGTATTCAACAAACCTTATTCTCTAAGAAATAAGGGAAACCGTATTACTTGGTGATACGAGACTGTGCGTCTTTCAGCGCCGCTTCGACGGTCTGGCGACCGCTAGCTGCGTTGATCACTGCGGTACGAACGGCATACCAGAAGGCGGACATCTGCGGGATGTTCGGCATGATTTCGCCTTTCTGGGCGTTCGCCATGGTGGCGGCGATACGCGGATCTTTTTCCAGTTTCTCCTGGAAGGATTTCAGCGCGACCGCGCCCAGCGGTTTGTCCTTGTTCACTTCATCCAGACCCTGGTCGGTCATCAGGTAGTTTTCGAGGAACTCTTTCGCCAGTTCTTTGTTCGGGCTGGCGGCGTTAATACCGGCGCTCAGTACGCCAACGAACGGTTTAGACGCGTTGCCTTTGAAGGTCGGCAGCAGGGTAACGCCGTAGTTAACCTTGCTCTTATCGATGTTAGACCACGCCCACGGACCGTTGATGGTCATCGCGGTTTCGCCTTTGTTGAATGCCGCTTCCGCGATGGAGTAGTCGGTGTCGGCGTTCATATGCTTGTTCTTGATAAGGTCGACCAGGAAGGTCAGGCCAGCTTTCGCGCCAGCGCTATCCACGCCCACGTTTTTCACATCGTACTTGCCGTTTTCAAACTTGAACGCATAGCCGCCGTCGGCAGCGATCAGCGGCCAGGTGAAGTACGGTTCTTGCAGGTTGAACATCAGCGCGCTCTTACCTTTCGCCTTCAGTTCTTTATCCAGCGCCGGGATCTCTTCCCAGGTTTTCGGCGGATTTGGCACCAGGTCTTTGTTATAGATCAGCGACAGCGCTTCGACGGCAACCGGGTAGGCAATCAGCTTGCCGTTATAGCGAACCGCGTCCCAGGTGAACGGATAGAGTTTGTCCTGGAAAGCTTTGTCCGGGGAGATTTCCGCCAGCAGGCCAGACTGGGCGTAGCCGCCAAAACGGTCGTGGGCCCAGAAAATGATGTCAGGGCCGTCGCCGGTCGCGGCAACCTGCGGGAATTTCTCTTCCAGCTTATCCGGATGTTCTACGGATACTTTAATGCCGGTGTCTTTTTCAAACTTTTTACCCACTTCAGCGAGGCCGTTGTAGCCTTTGTCGCCGTTAATCCAGATAACCAGCTTACCTTCTTCGATTTTTGCGAGGGCAGAGGCGGAAAACATCATCGTGGTCAATGCAGACAGCGCGAGGATGCGAGCGCCAGTTTTGATTTTCATATACCCGTCCTATTTGGTGATGTGCTCGTGGATACACTTGAGTGGCTTAACGGTGATGAGTTTCCTTTTTTAACAACCTCTTTCCATCCTCCCCATGTCTACGCCCCATCCCCAGATTGTGTGATCTCCATAGCAGAAATGCCGGTTATGAGTCCTGGAGCACATAAAAAGGCGGCCAATTTTGCAGGCTGCATCACGAAATCGGTACCGACCCGTCCCCCCCGGCGGCGAGACGTCATCTCTCATCCTCCCGTCTCCTCCCCCATGAAAAAGCCGGGGGGTGGAGGATTTACCAGACTAATGAATGCCGCATAGTCACCCCATCTTGAATGTGTCGTTAAGTGACAGGTTGTAACGAAGGGAGAAGGGCATGGCGAGCGTACAGCTGCGAAATGTAACGAAAGCCTGGGGTGACGTGGTGGTATCAAAAGATATCAATCTCGAGATCCAGGATGGGGAGTTCGTCGTGTTTGTTGGGCCATCAGGCTGCGGCAAATCCACCCTGCTGCGTATGATTGCCGGGCTGGAAACGGTGACCAGCGGCGATCTGCTGATTGGCGATACCCGAATGAATGATGTCCCGCCCGCCGAGCGCGGTATCGGGATGGTGTTTCAGTCTTATGCGCTTTACCCCCATCTTTCCGTCGCGGAAAACATGTCTTTTGGCCTCAAGCTGGCCGGTGCCAAAAAAGAGCTGATTAACCAGCGCGTGACCCAGGTGGCGGAAGTGCTGCAGCTGGCTCACCTGCTGGAGCGTAAACCGAAAGCGCTTTCCGGCGGTCAGCGTCAGCGCGTGGCGATTGGTCGTACCCTGGTGGCTGAACCGCGCGTTTTCCTGCTGGATGAACCGCTCTCTAACCTTGATGCCGCGCTGCGCGTACAGATGCGCATTGAGATTTCCCGTCTGCATAAGCGTCTTGGCCGCACGATGATTTACGTGACCCACGACCAGGTCGAAGCGATGACCCTCGCCGACAAAATTGTGGTGCTCGACGCCGGTCGCGTCGCGCAGGTCGGCAAGCCTCTCGAACTCTATCACTACCCGGCGGATCGCTTCGTCGCGGGCTTTATCGGCTCGCCGAAGATGAACTTCCTGCCGGTTAAGGTCACCGCTACCGCCATTGAGCAGGTGCAGGTGGAGCTGCCGAACCGTCAGCAGGTCTGGCTGCCGGTGGACAGCGCCCGCGTTCAGGTCGGCGCCAATATGTCCTTAGGTATTCGCCCGGAACATCTGCTGCCCAGTGATATCGCCGACGTCACCCTTGAAGGTGAAGTTCAGGTGGTCGAACAGCTCGGCCACGAAACGCAAATTCATATCCAGATCCCATCCATCCGTCAAAACCTGGTTTACCGCCAGAATGACGTGGTGCTGGTAGAAGAGGGAGCCACATTCGCCATCGGTTTGCCGCCGGAGCGCTGCCATTTATTCCGTGAGGATGGCACCGCTTGTCGTCGGCTGCATAAAGAGCCGGGCGTGTAAGGCTTCCCATTAAAAAAAACGTGCACCCTGCAGCGTCGAAAAACAGGCGCAACAACAGGCGAAGCGTTCAAAGAAAAGCAATGATCTCAGGAGATAGAATGATGATTACTCTGCGCAAACTTCCACTGGCGGTCGCCGTTGCGGCAGGCGTTATGTCTGCTCAGGCGCTGGCCGTTGATTTCCACGGCTATGCTCGTTCTGGTATCGGCTGGACCGGCAGCGGCGGTGAACAACAGTGCTTCCAGGCAACCGGCGCTCAAAGTAAATACCGTCTGGGTAACGAATGTGAAACCTATGCGGAACTGAAGCTGGGCCAGGAAGTATGGAAAGAAGGTGATAAGAGCTTCTACTTCGATACCAACGTCGCTTACTCTGTGTCACAGCAGAACGACTGGGAATCCACCAGTCCGGCATTCCGTGAAGCTAACGTGCAGGGTAAAAACCTGATCGAATGGTTGCCAGGCTCCACCATCTGGGCCGGTAAGCGCTTCTACCAGCGTCATGACGTTCATATGATCGACTTCTACTACTGGGATATTTCTGGTCCTGGTGCGGGTATTGAAAACATCGATCTGGGCTTCGGTAAACTCTCTCTGGCAGCAACGCGTTCTTCTGAATCCGGCGGCTCCGGCACCTTCGCCGATCGCGACAAGTTCGGTAATCGCGTCTATGACAATATCGTGCCGAATGATGTATTCGACGTGCGTTTAGCCGGTCTGGAAACTAACCCGGGCGGCACGCTGGAACTGGGCGTTGACTACGGCCACACAAACATCCCTGATGATTACTCACTGCAGCCGGGCGCTTCCAAAGACGGCTGGATGCTCACCGCTGAGCATACTCAGAGCATGCTGAAAGGCTTTAACAAATTTGTTCTGCAGTATGCGACTGACTCTATGACCTCCAGCGGTAAAGGTGTTCCGCAGGGCGGCAGCATTAATAACGATGGATCTATGTGGCGCGTGTTGGACCACGGTGCGATCTCTCTCGGCGATAGCTGGGATCTGATGTACGTCGGTATGTACCAGGATATCGACCGCGACAACAACAATGGTACCCAGTGGTGGACCGTCGGCGTTCGTCCAATGTACAAGTGGACGCCTATCATGAGCACCCTGATGGAAATCGGCTACGACAACGTCAAATCTCAACGCACCAGCGATCGTAACAGCCAGTATAAAGTAACTCTGGCACAACAGTGGCAGGCTGGGGACAGCATCTGGTCCCGTCCGGCAATCCGCGTATTCGCAACGTACGCCAAATGGGATGAGAAATGGGGCTATAACGATAGCGGCGTAGCGTATAACGACACCAGCGCTAAAACCTTTAGCCGTGGCGATAACGACGAGTGGACCTTCGGTGCCCAGATGGAAATCTGGTGGTAATCGAATCTAACCGTTCGTAACTAAAAGAGGGGCGTAAGCCCCTCTATCTTAGGCCCAGCGCGCTATTGCCTGGCTACCGCTCGGCCATCGGAATTGAGGTGATAACAATGAAAATGAAGAAAAGTCTCGTTGCCCTCTGCCTGTCCGTCGGCCTGATGGCCTGCGTACCCGCAGTCAGTTTTGCTGATGTTAATTTCGTGCCGCAGAACACCTCTGCCGCGCCGTCGATTCCGGCCTCTGCGTTGCAGCAGCTAACCTGGACTCCGGTCGATCAATCCAAAACGCAGACGACAAGGCTCGCCGTGGCCGGACAGACGCTCAATGTCCCCGGTATCAGTGGCCCGGTCGCCGCATACAGCGTTCCGGCGAATATTGGCGAGCTCAATATTACGTTAACCAGCGAAGTGGAAAAACAAACTGCGGTATATGCGCCGAACGTGCTGATTCTTGACCAAAATATGACGCCATCCGCGTTCTTCCCCAGCAGCTACTTTACCTATCTTGAACCGGGAGTGATGAGTTCAGATCGTCTGGAAGGCGTAATGCGCCTGACTCCGGCGCTGGGACAGCAGAAAATTTATGTGCTGGTTTTTACCACGCCGCAGGATTTGCAGCAGACCACTAAATTAATCGATCCGGCGAAGGCTTATGCCAAAGGTACCGGCAATGCGGTGCCGGATATTCCGGATCCCATCGCGAAACACGTTACAAACGGTACCATTAGCCTGAAGGTGAAAACCTCTACCGCCTCCAGCGTACTGGTTGGCCCGTTGTTCGGTTCGTCAGGTCCGGGTCCTGTTACCGTCGGTAATACCGCTGCTCCTGCCTATAGCGCGCCGGTCGCCGCTCCGGCCCCGGCTCCAGCGGCGAAAAGCGAACCGATGCTCGACGATACCGAAACCTACTTCAACAACGGTATCAAGCAGGCGGTTGCGAAAGGCGATATCGACAAGGCCCTGAAATTGATGAACGAAGCTGAACGTCTTGGCTCGAAATCTGCTCGTTCCACCTTTATCAGCAGTGTAAAAGGCAAGGGGTGACCGTCTCCCCGCAATGCTGATGTTTAGGCACAGCCTTTAGGTGCGTCCGTTCGGGCGCACTTTTTTTTAGCGCGCGGCGGCCTCTGTTGCACGGCTGTTGCGCGGATGATCGTATATTGACGTTTGCCCGCCCCCCATCCTCCATTCTGCGATACAATACCTTTACGTTATGTACCGGAGATTCAGGCATGCCACATTCCGCGCTTACGCAACTGCGTGCGCTGCGTTATTTTGCCGAGATACCCCCGCTGGATGCGCATCTGCGCGACTGGCTATTGCTGGAAGACTCAATGACCAAACGCTTTGAGCAGCAGGGGAAGAAAGTCAGCGTCATCATGGTTAACGAAGGCTTTGTTGGATGCGAGGCGCTGGCCGGTGAGGAGTCCCTGTTACCGAGCGAACCCCGCTACTGGCTGCGGGAAATCATTCTTTGCGCCAACGGTGAACCCTGGCTGGCCGGTCGCACCATCGTGCCGGAATCAACGCTGAGCGGCCCTGAACTGGCGCTACAACAGCTGGGACAAACGCCATTGGGCCGCTATCTCTTCACGTCATCGACGCTAACCCGCGATTTTATTGAAATTGGTCGTCATGCAGAGCTGTGGGGGCGCCGTTCCCGCCTCCGGTTGAGCGGCAAACCGCTGCTGCTGACGGAACTGTTTTTGCCTGCATCGCCGTTGTATTGAGAGGAAAATGAAATGGAGTGGAGTCTGACGCAGAACAAGCTGCTGGCGTTTCATCGCCTGATGCGTACTGACAAACCGATCGGCGCGCTGCTGCTGCTGTGGCCGACGCTGTGGGCGCTATGGGTGGCGACGCCGGGGATACCGCCGCTATGGATCCTCGCCGTTTTCGTCGCCGGCGTCTGGCTGATGCGCGCCGCTGGCTGCGTGGTAAACGACTATGCCGATCGCAAGTTTGACGGTCACGTCAAACGTACGGCCCGCCGCCCGCTGCCGAGCGGCGATGTGAGCGAAAAAGAGGCGCGAACGCTGTTTGTTGTGCTGGTGCTGCTTTCATTCCTGCTGGTGTTGACCCTGAACACCATGACCATTCTGCTGTCGATAGCGGCGCTGGCCCTGGCGTGGGTGTATCCGTTTATGAAACGCTACACCCACCTGCCGCAGGTCGTACTGGGCGCGGCGTTCGGCTGGTCGATCCCGATGGCGTTTTCGGCGGTGAGCGAGTCGCTGCCGCTGAGCTGCTGGCTGATGTTCCTCGCCAATATCCTGTGGGCGGTGGCCTACGACACCCAGTATGCGATGGTCGATCGCGATGATGACGTCAAAATCGGTATCAAATCGACGGCGATCCTGTTTGGCGACAACGATCGCTTAATCATTGGTATCTTACAGGTGGCGGTACTGGGCCTGATGGCCGCGGTGGGCTGGCTGAGCGGGCTGGGCTGGGAGTATTACTGGTCGTTGTTTATCGCCGCGGCGCTGTTCGCCTGGCAGCAGAAGCTAATATTTAAACGCGAACGCGATGCCTGCTTTAAGGCGTTTATGAACAATAACTACGTTGGGCTGGTGCTGTTTCTTGGCCTGGCGATGGGATATATGCAGTAGCGCTGTGGGTTTCCCGGCTTGCGGCGTAAACGCCAAAGCCGGGCTACAAAACCGCATGGTCCGGTAGCCCGGCGCAGGCCGGGATATCTTGTTAAACGTTACGCTTCATCTTGGGTAACGCTTTCAATCGTTAACCGCACATCAGAAGTAATCAGATCCGCCAGCATGCGGTAGATCTTCAACGTCTCTTCCGGCTCGGCGTCGCCGGTATCGCTGATATAGCCTTCGTCGCGTAGGGTCAGCACCAGCGTGCTGAACACCGCTTTATCGAAGAACTCCGGCGCATTGATGCCGTGCAGAACGGACAGGCGCTGCGCCACGGTGCGGCTCTCTTTCTCCAGCGAACTGCGGTTGATTGACGGGTTGGCGCTCAGCAGCCAGAAGGTGATGGCGTAGCGCTGCAGCGTTTCGCGCGCGCCTGCGGCCAGCAGCTGCAGAGAACGGGCGTGAGACGGATTAACGCTCACCTCATCGTCGTTCAGGGCGATCAGACCCTGACGCTGCATCTCGGCGATCAGCGCATCGACGACGCCCGCCAGCTCCGCTTTTTCCCAACGCAGGAACAGCTCGGCCTTGAGGAACGGATAGAACATCTCGACGTGACGCAGAATTTCGGCGCGGGTAATACGACGATGCTGAGTGACGATGGCGGCTAACAGCGACGGCATCACCAGCATATGGGCGATGTTGTTGCGATAATAGGTCATCAGGACGGCCTGCTCGCGCGGTAGAATGATGATATCGCCAATCGTATCTTTCTCGACTTCGAACTTGTTCATCTGCAGCGCGTGGTCGATAAGCTCGCTGGCTGAGGCCGCAGGCGTGGTCGCATCCGCTGAATATGGCACGTTGCGCAGCAGGGCGAGATAGCACTCCAGCTGCTCGGTGAGCTGCTCGCGGGTCAGCGAACGCTGACGCGATGCCAGCAGCGCGGTACAGCACAGGTTCATGGCGTTTGCCGCGCCGGCATTATTGATGCGTACCATCAGATCCGAGGCGATGTTATTCACCGTCGGCGTCAGCCAGGAAGGACGGACCGCTTCGATAGGGTCGATAGATTCGCGCCAGTCCGGCACGTGCTGGTTCAGATAGGCCATCAGCGGCAGCGGTTCGCCGAAGTTAACGTAGCCCTGGCCGAGATTGCGCAGCTTGCTCAAGCCGCGCAGCATCTGCGGCAGACTCTCTTTCTCTTTCGTCGCGCCGCGCAGCTCTTTGGCGTAGGTGCCGACCTCCATCACGTGCTCGTAGCCGATGTAAATCGGCACCAGGGTGATAGGGCGGTTACCGCCGCGCAGCATCGCCTGGATGGTCATCGACAGGGTGCCGGTTTTCGGATCCAGCAGACGACCGGTACGTGAACGACCGCCCTCAACGAAGTACTCCACCGAATAGCCGCGGCTAAACAGCTCGCCAAGATATTCGCGGAATACGGTTGAGTAGAGCTTATTGCCCTTGAACGTGCGGCGAATAAAGAACGCGCCGCCGCGACGGAAAATCGGCCCGGCGGGCCAGAAGTTCAGGTTGATGCCGGCAGCGATATGCGGCGGCACCAGGCCCTGATGATAAATGACGTAAGAGAGCAGCAGATAGTCCATATGGCTGCGGTGGCACGGGACGTAGACTATCTCGTGGCCTTCGTGCGCCAACTGGCGGACACGCTCGGCGTTATGGACGTTGATACCCTGATACAGCCGGTTCCAGGTAAAGCCCAACACGCGGTCGGTCAAGCGAATCATCTCATAGGAGAAGTTCGCGGCGATCTCTTCCATCAGGGCGATAGCGTTTTGCTGAGCCTTCTCATGGGAAATTTTCTTGCTGCGCGCTTCGTCTTCTACCGCGCGGGCAATGGCTTTTGACGCCAGCAGTTTATTAAACAGATCCTGGCGCGCAGGCAGGCGCGGCCCAACCGCCGCCAGGCGCTGGCGGGCGAAGTGCATGCGCGCCACGCGGGCCAGCTTCTGAGCGATAGTTTTATCGGTACCGTGCTCGTCCGCCATCTTGCGCAGCGAGACCGAAGGCGAGAAACGGACGAAGCTATCGCGGCCCAGCCACAGAACGGCGAAGAATTTTTGAATGCCGTTGAGCATACGCAGCGGCGGGTTAACCTCGCCTTTTTCACGCCCCGGCGCGCGACCGAACATCACCGAAACCGGCACCATCTGCACGTCAAGATCGGGATGATTGCGGTGTAAATCCAGATAGTCGTGAAAGAGCTTGATAGACTCTTCTTTCGGCGTGTAATAGGTGAACACGCGCGGCCCGCCGTGGATAAATACGTAGCGCGGAAGCAGGGCGCCGTCGATCTCGAGCGGCTCCAGCGGGTCCGGTAACTCATGTTCCAGACATTGCGCGCGCAGCGTCAGCAGGTCCGCCTTCGAATTGTAGGGCAGGACGTACATAATGGGACGCGAGGTATCCAGGCCTAATTCCTGCGCAGGTTGCGCCGGAATCGACTTGCTTTTTACCAGCGCCCTTAATGGTAAATTCAGTAATTTATAGTAAATTCGTTGCCAGCCAGACATAGACGATGTGAAGCCTCTGGTTAATCATGCAAATGCGCCGCAAGAATAACAGAAAGTGCGCAAAATTTCCGTTGTAACGCGGCAAACGCGTACACTCATTGACGTCATTTACATAAAAAGGTTTGTTTGATGGCCAATAATACCACTGGGTTAACCCGAATTATTAAAGCGGCCGGGTATTCCTGGAAAGGATTCCGTGCGGCGTGGGTCAATGAGGCCGCATTTCGTCAGGAAGGCATCGCGGCCGTTATTGCCGTGGCGATCGCCTGCTGGTTGGACGTCGATGCCATCACGCGGGTGCTGCTCATTAGCTCGGTCCTGTTAGTGATGATAGTTGAAATTATCAATAGCGCGATTGAGGCGGTGGTTGACCGTATCGGTCCCGAGCATCATGAGCTTTCGGGGCGAGCGAAAGATATGGGATCGGCGGCGGTACTGCTGGCGATTATCATCGCGCTGATCGCGTGGGGAACGCTGCTGTGGGCGAACTACCGCTAAGTCTTGTCGTAGCTGCTCGCAAAACGGAAAGAAACTCCTGATTTTTGTGTGAAATGTGGTTCCAAAATCACCGTTAGCTGTATATACTCACAGCATAACTGTATATACACCCAGGGGGCGGAATGAAAGCGTTAACGACCAGGCAGCAAGAGGTGTTTGATCTCATTCGGGATCATATCAGCCAGACGGGCATGCCGCCGACGCGTGCGGAGATTGCTCAGCGCTTGGGGTTTCGCTCCCCAAACGCGGCGGAAGAGCATCTGAAAGCGCTGGCGCGTAAAGGCGCAATCGAGATCGTTTCCGGCGCCTCCCGCGGTATTCGTCTGCTGACGGAAGAAGAAACCGGTCTGCCGCTTATTGGCCGCGTCGCGGCAGGTGAGCCGCTGCTAGCGCAGCAGCACATTGAAGGCCACTACCAGGTGGACCCGGCCATGTTTAAGCCGAACGCCGATTTTCTGCTGCGTGTTAGCGGTATGTCGATGAAGGATATCGGTATTCTCGATGGCGACCTGCTGGCTGTCCATAAAACGCAGGATGTGCGCAATGGTCAGGTGGTTGTGGCGCGTATCGACGAAGAAGTGACCGTGAAGCGTCTGAAAAAACAGGGTAACGTCGTGGAATTGCTGCCGGAAAACAGCGAATTCTCGCCGATCGTGGTCGACCTTCGCGAACAAAGCTTTACTATTGAAGGCCTGGCCGTCGGCGTTATCCGCAACGGCAACTGGCAATAATCTCTTCATCTCGCAGCATCATCATCTGAAGCATGATGCTGCGTCGTTTTTCCTCATTTAGGCGCTTTCTCCATGCTTTTTAACGCCGCCGACAAAGCCCTGTGGCGCTTAGCGCTGCCCATGATCTTCTCCAATATCACCGTTCCGCTGCTGGGGCTGGTGGATACCGCCGTTATTGGTCATCTCGACAGCCCGATTTATCTGGGCGGCGTGGCGGTTGGCGCAACGGCGACCAGCTTCCTCTTTATGCTGCTCCTTTTTCTGCGTATGAGCACCACCGGGCTGACGGCGCAGGCGTTTGGCGCCAGGGATCCGCAGCGGCTGGCGCGCGCGCTGGTGCAGCCGCTGGGCCTGGCGCTGGCCGCCGGGCTGGCGATTGTGCTTTTCAGGATCCCGTTGATAAACCTGGCGCTGCATATTGTCGGCGGTAGCGAAGCGGTGCTTGAACAGGCCCGACGCTTCCTTGAGATTCGCTGGCTAAGCGCGCCGGCCTCGCTGGCGAATCTGGTTCTGCTGGGTTGGCTGCTGGGCGTACAGTACGCCAGAGCGCCGGTGATTCTGCTGGTGGTCGGCAACGTCCTCAACATTGTGCTCGATTTATGGCTGGTGATGGGCCTGCATATGAACGTGCAGGGGGCGGCGCTGGCGACGGTCATGGCAGAATACGCCACTTTCTTTATCGGACTGATTATGGCGCGGCGCGTACTGGCGCTGCGCGGCGTATCCCTGTCGATGCTGAAAAACGCCTGGCGCGGCGATATACGCCGTCTGCTGGCGCTGAATCGCGACATCATGCTGCGCTCGCTGCTGCTACAGCTCTGCTTCGGGGCGGTGACGGTATTTGGCGCCCGCCTCGGCGCCGATATCGTCGCGGTCAATGCGGTCCTCATGACGATGCTGACCTTTACCGCCTATGCGCTGGACGGCTTTGCCTATGCCGTTGAGGCGCACTCCGGGCAGGCCTACGGCGCGCGTGACGACAGCCAACTGCTTGCGGTCTGGCATGCGGCCTGCCGCCAGTCAGGGTTGGTGGCGCTGGCGTTTGCGCTGATTTACGGCCTTGCCGGTGAACAAATTATCGCGTTGCTGACCTCGCTGCCTTCGCTACAGCAGTTGGCCGATCGCTATCTGGTCTGGCAGATGATCCTGCCGGTCATCGGCGTTTGGTGTTACCTGCTGGACGGTATGTTTATCGGCGCGACGCGCGGCGCGGAGATGCGCAACAGCATGGCGGTCGCGGCGGCAGGGTTTGCCCTGACGCTGTTAACCGTACCGGCGCTCGGTAACCACGGGCTGTGGCTGGCGCTGGCGGTATTTCTCGCCCTGCGCGGCGCTTCTCTGGCGGTTATCTGGCGGCGGCACTGGCAGCGTGGAACCTGGTTTTCATAGTGCATTTAGTTCATCTGATGGTTAAAGATTCCGAATAATAAATCTTACTCAGAATACTCATCTATAGTTAAGTCATGTCCGGTACACAGCGGGCTGTTCATTCACCGAACGATAACCGAACGATGAGGAATGCATGATGAATAAAGACGAAATCGGCGGTAACTGGAAACAGTTCAAAGGTAAAGCGAAAGAAAAATGGGGCAAGCTGACCGACGATGACATGACCGTCATTGAAGGCAAACGCGACCAGCTGGTGGGCAGAATTCAGGAACGTTACGGTTACGCCAAAGACCAGGCAGAGAAAGAAGTGACCGACTGGGAAACCAAAAACGACTATCGCTGGTAGCGAAAACGCCGTGTTTTAACCCACTGTTATTGCCTGCACGATCGGTACATGGAGGTGCCGCTACCCTTGTTTCCCGCTGCGGCTAACGCCTCAGCGGGCTTTCTTTTTGATCTGAATGGTATGGTCGTGGTGGCAGTGGCCCGGCGTACTGCTGGCTTCCACTTCAACGCAGGCGGCGCACAGGCCATGAGCCTCAATGACGTTGTGGCGCAGAGCGAACCCCATTCTTGCCGCCAGCGTATGCATAATATCTTCGACGCCTTCCGCACACTCTTCCTTGACGCCGCCGCAGCGGTCGCAGATAAACATCGCCGAGCTGTGGGTTGGCTGATCGAAAAGGTGACACAGCACGTAGCTATTGGTGGATTCCACCTTATGTACGAACCCTTGCTCCAGTAAAAACTCCAGCGCCCGGTATACCGTCGGCGGTTTCGCCTGAGGTTCTTTTTCACGAAGGAGATCGAGCAGGTCATAGGCGCTGATTGCCCCTTGCTGCAGGCTCATCAAACGCAATACTTCGAGGCGCTGCGGGGTCAGGCGCACGCCACGCTGCGCGCACAGCTTTTCAGCATGCGCTAACATTTGTTGCGAAGTGGTCTTATCCATGAGCGTCCTCTGGTCGCGTGAATCTGAAACTGTTACTTTATCACGATACCGGTAAAACGCCGAGACCCGGCGGGATATAGCCGTCACACTTCGTGTGACATGTGCGTTGGTCGCCCCGGTCATACGCTTCTGGGGCGCGCTATCTTGCCGCCTTATGCTATACCTGAAGCATCTCATTTTCGGGAGAAAACGATGAAACGACCTGATTGCATACGACACTGGCGTGAACTGGAAGGTGCGGATGATTCCACCTATCCCGACAGTACTGAGCTTTTCTCCATCGGCGCGCCGCTGGCGCGCGGCCTGCGGCTGAATCGTCTGGGGATCCACCATGAACGTCTGCCGCCCGGGCGTCGTACCTCTTACCCGCATGCGGAAAGTGATGAAGAAGAGTTCATCTACGTGCTGGACGGCTATCCTGAGGTGTGGATTAACGGCTACCTCTGGAAGCTGGAGCCGGGGGATAGCGTCGGTTTTCCTGCCGGAACCGGCATTTGCCACACCTTCCTCAACAACACCGAGCAGGAGGTGCGCCTGTTAGTCGTTGGTGAGGCAAATAAGAAATTCAATCGCATCTACTACCCGCTGAATCCCGGCTATGCCGCCACGCGTCAGGATCGCTGGGTTGACCATCCGCCGCAGTTTTTTGGCCCTCACGACGGGAAGCCGCGGAAAATATAGCGTTTATGGCGGGATAAAAAAGGTGAGCGCTGACGCTATGCGTCAGTGGTTTATCTTTGTGCTATAGTAGCGCCCCCTTTTTACCCGGATGCTTATTTATTCGCCATGATGTCAGAATCAACGCCTACTGCTTTCGCCGCTCACCGTTTTTCCATCGCGCCGATGCTCGACTGGACCGACAGACACTGCCGTTATTTTCTGCGTCAGCTGTCGTGCCATACGCTGTTGTATACCGAAATGGTGACCACCGGTGCGATTATTCACGGCAAGGGCGACTATCTGGCCTACAGCGAAGAAGAGCATCCGGTCGCCCTGCAGCTCGGCGGCAGCGATCCGGCTGCGCTGGCGCACTGCGCGAAGCTGGCGCAGGCGCGCGGCTATGATGAAATTAACCTGAACGTCGGCTGCCCGTCCGATCGCGTGCAGAACGGTATGTTTGGCGCCTGCCTGATGGGGAACGCGCAGCTGGTTGCCGACTGCATTAAAGCGATGCGCGACGTCGTGTCGATCCCGGTCACGGTGAAAACCCGTATTGGCATTGATGACCAGGACAGCTACGCGTTTCTGTGTGATTTTATCGAAACGGTATCCGGGAAAGGTGAATGCGAGATGTTTATCATCCACGCGCGCAAAGCCTGGCTTTCCGGTCTGAGCCCCAAGGAAAACCGCGAGATCCCGCCGCTGGATTATCCGCGCGTCTACCAGCTTAAACGTGATTTCCCGCATCTGACCATGGCGATTAACGGCGGCATTAAGTCGCTGGAAGAGGCAAAGCTGCATCTTGAGCATATGGACGGCGTGATGGTCGGTCGTGAGGCTTATCAGAATCCCGGCATTCTGGCCGCGGTGGATCGGGAAATTTTCGGCGTGGACGGCGTCGATGCCGATCCGGTCTCCGTGGTCCGGGCGATGTATCCCTACATCGAACGCGAGCTTAGCAACGGGACTTATTTGGGACATGTGACACGCCATATGCTGGGGCTGTTTCAGGGGATCCCCGGCGCGCGCCAGTGGCGTCGCTATCTGAGCGAAAATGCGCATAAAGCCGGGGCGGATATCAACGTGCTGGAACAGGCGCTGAAGCTGGTTGCCGATAAGCGTTAGTTTTTCGCTAAAACCTGGTCAAATTCACCACGCCCTGCACGTATCGTGTTGGGCGTTTTTGTTTTTATTCAATAAGTTATATTTGGCACGATTTTTGTAATATCCGGCAAGGTAGATAAAATTTCTTTAGGGGAAAGACGATGCTGGAACTCTTATTTGTAATTGGCTTTTTTGTCATGCTGTTGGTCACCGGCGTGTCGCTGCTGGGCATTATTGCCGCGATTGTGGTCGCGACCGCGCTGATGTTCGTCGGCGGTCTGTTTGCGTTAATGATTAAACTGCTGCCGTGGCTGCTGCTGGCCATTGTCGTGGTTTGGGTGATTCGGGCGATAAAATCGCCAGCCGCGAACCGCTATCGCGGTAATAACCGCTGGCGTTACTAAGGTATTGAGCGGTATGTCACAACCTGAAGATTTTTGCATAAAACAGCGTAGGCTTTGCTTATTAAATCTGTCACTATTAGCGCGTTAACGAATTCATCGCGCTGTACCCTACATACAGCCGAACAAAAAAAGTAAGGGCTTCCCATGTGGAAGCCCTAAACTTTTGTGCTCCGGCCATTACGGCAAGAGCAAGCTCGAACCCTGCGTCGCCCGGCTTTCCAGCACCTCATGCGCGCGTCTGGCGTCGGTTAACGCATATTTTTGACTCTCCGCGACATCCACTTTTATCACGCCGCTGGCGATCAGCGAGAACAGCTCGTTGCTGGCTTCCGTCAGCTCTTCACGCGTGGTGATATAGCCCTGCAGAGAAGGGCGGGTGACGTACAGCGAACCCTTTTGATTGAGGATCCCGAGGTTGACGCCGGTCACCGGGCCGGAAGAGTTGCCGAAGCTCACCATCAGCCCCCGACGCTGCAGGCAGTCAAGTGAGGCTTCCCAGGTATCTTTACCGACGGAATCATACACCACGCGGACTTTCTTACCGTCGGTGATCTCTTTCAGGCGCTCGACGATATTCTCTTCGCGATAGTTAATGATCTGCCAGGCGCCGGCCTGTTTAGCGCGTTCTGCTTTTTGCGCGCTGCCGACGGTACCGATCAGTTTAGCCCCCAGCGCTTTTGCCCACTGGCAGGCGATGAGCCCGACGCCGCCGGCCGCCGCATGAAACAGGAACGGCTCGCCCGCTTTGATTTCGTAGGTTTTACGCAGCAGGTAATAGACCGTGAGCCCTTTCAGGAATGAGGCCGCCGCCTGCTCGAAAGAGATTGCGTCCGGCAAAATAGCGGCCTTATCGGCGGGGACGTTGTGCACGGCGCTATAGGCCCCCAGCGCCGATTGCGCGTAGACCACCCGATCGCCGGCTTTAATATGCTTCACGCCGCTGCCAACTTTGCTCACCACGCCAGCGGCTTCGGTGCCCAGACCGCTCGGCAATGATGGCGGCGGGTAGAGGCCGCTGCGGATATAGGTATCAATGTAGTTGATGCCGATGGCCTTATTCTCTACCTGAATTTCGTGCTCTGCGGGATCTTTCGGCGTGAACTCTACCGCTTGCAGAACTTCAGGCCCTCCGTGCTGGTGAAATTCAATTCGTGTTGCCATGCTTCCCCCATAAATGTGGTAATCTTTCGACCCATTCACTATCTCGGTAACTCCATTCACTATGGCAGGAAATAAACCCTTCAACAAACCACAGACTGAACCCCGCGTGCGAGACTATCCGCTCGATGGGTTGAAGGTCCCGCCGCACTCGATTGAAGCGGAACAGTCGGTGTTGGGCGGTTTAATGCTGGATAACGAACGCTGGGACGACGTTGCCGAGCGCGTTGTTTCGGAAGATTTTTATACCCGTCCGCATCGCCATATTTTCACCGAAATGGCGCGTCTGCAGGAGTCTGGCAGCCCGATTGACCTGATTACGCTCGCGGAATCGCTGGAGCGTCAGGGTCAGCTGGACAGCGTCGGCGGCTTCGCCTATCTGGCCGAACTATCGAAAAATACGCCAAGCGCGGCGAATATCAGCGCCTATGCCGATATCGTTCGTGAACGCGCGGTCGTACGCGAAATGATCTCCGTGGCGAATGAAATCGCCGAAGCCGGTTTCGACCCCCAGGGCCGCACCAGCGAAGATCTGCTCGACCTCGCCGAATCCCGGGTGTTTAAAATTGCCGAAAGCCGCGCGAATAAAGACGAAGGGCCGAAGAATATCGCCGAGGTGCTGGACGCCACCGTGGCGCGTATTGAGCAGTTGTTCCAGCAGCCACATGACGGCGTCACCGGGGTCAATACCGGCTATGACGATCTCAATAAAAAGACCGCCGGTCTTCAGCCGTCAGACCTGATTATCGTCGCTGCGCGTCCGTCGATGGGTAAAACGACCTTTGCGATGAACCTCGTGGAAAACGCGGCGATGCTGCAGGATAAGCCGGTACTCATCTTCAGTCTCGAGATGCCCTCGGAGCAGATTATGATGCGTTCTCTGGCCTCGCTGTCGCGCGTTGACCAGACCCGCATTCGTACCGGCCAGCTGGATGACGAAGACTGGGCGCGTATTTCCGGCACCATGGGGATCCTCCTGGAAAAGCGCAATATTTATATCGATGACTCCTCCGGCCTGACGCCGACGGAAGTGCGCTCCCGCGCGCGGCGTATTGCCCGCGAGCACGGGGGGATCGGACTTATCATGATCGACTACTTGCAGCTGATGCGCGTGCCGTCGCTCTCCGATAACCGTACGCTGGAAATCGCCGAAATTTCGCGCTCGCTCAAGGCGCTGGCGAAGGAGCTGCAGGTGCCGGTGGTGGCGCTGTCGCAGCTTAACCGCTCGCTGGAACAGCGTGCGGATAAGCGTCCGGTGAACTCCGACCTGCGTGAATCCGGCTCCATTGAGCAGGACGCCGACTTAATCATGTTTATCTACCGTGACGAGGTTTATCACGAGAACAGTGATTTAAAAGGCATCGCCGAAATTATTATTGGTAAACAGCGTAACGGCCCTATCGGGACGGTGCGCCTGACGTTTAACGGTCAGTGGTCGCGTTTTGATAATTATGCTGGGCCACAATACGACGACGAATAAATCTCCGTCATCCTTCATGCCGCAGATGCGTTGACTACGCCTGTTCACCCCGGTCACTTAGTTTACTAAGCTCCCGGGGATTCTCAGGCTTGTCGCCTTCCTGCAACGCGAAGGATTCAGGAGATTCTTTTATTAAGGAATTCAAATGCAAGCGGCAACTGTAGTCATTAACCGCCGCGCTCTGCGACACAACCTGCAACGTCTGCGTGAACTGGCGCCCGCCAGCAAACTGGTTGCGGTGGTGAAAGCGAACGCCTACGGACACGGTCTTCTTGAGACCGCGCGAACGCTCCCTGACGCCGATGCTTTTGGCGTCGCCCGTCTTGAAGAAGCCCTACGCCTGCGCGCGGGCGGTATCGCCCAGCCGATTCTCCTGCTGGAGGGGTTCTTTGAGGCCGCCGACCTGCCGGTGATTTCCACCCAGCGCCTGCACACGGCGGTACACAGCCCGGAACAGCTGGCGGCGCTGGAGGAGGCAGATTTACCCGAGCCGGTCACCGTATGGATGAAGCTGGATACCGGGATGCATCGATTAGGCGTTCTGCCCGAACAGGCCGAAGCGTTTTATCAGCGTCTCAGCCAGTGTAAAAACGTCCGCCAGCCGGTCAACGTGGTCAGCCATTTTGCCCGTGCGGATGAGCCCGAGTGCGGCGCGACCGAACGTCAGCTGGATATCTTTACCACCTTCACGGAAGGGAAACCGGGGCTGCGCTCTATCGCCGCATCCGGCGGTATATTGCTGTGGCCGCAGTCGCATTTCGACTGGGCGCGTCCGGGGATCATTCTCTACGGCGTGTCGCCGCTCGACGGTGGCTCTACCGGCGCGGACTTTGGCTGCCAGCCGGTGATGTCTCTGACCTCGAGCCTGATCGCGGTGCGCGAGCATAAAGCCGGGGAGCCGGTGGGCTACGGCGGAACCTGGATCAGCGAGCGTGATACGCGTTTAGGGGTGGTGGCGATGGGCTACGGCGATGGTTATCCGCGCGCCGCGCCGTCCGGAACTCCGGTGCTGGTCAACGGCCGCGAAGTGCCGATTGTCGGACGCGTGGCGATGGATATGATTTGCGTCGATCTCGGGCCCGAAGCGCAGGATAAATCGGGCGACCCGGTCGTGCTGTGGGGCGAAGGCCTGCCCGTCGAGCGTATTGCCGCAATCACAAAAGTAAGTGCTTACGAACTTATTACCCGCCTGACTTCGCGGGTATCAATGAAGTACGTGGATTGATTTCAGCCAGCGCTCTTTCCCCCGGTGGCGGCTGACGCCTTACCGGGGCTACGGGTTCGCTACCGGCTGCGGGCCGGTAGCCAGGATAAGGCGTTTTAAGCCGCCATCCGGGATGGGCGATCAAACCCAGCCATACGCCAACATCCTCTCGACCTTCTTTCACATCCGGTTTATTGTGTTATGACGAGCCCATGTAAACCTGGAGAAACATCCCGTGTTTCAGAAAGTTGACGCCTACGCTGGCGACCCCATTCTCTCCCTGATGGAGCGTTTCAAAGACGATCCGCGTAGTGACAAAGTAAATCTCAGCATCGGTCTTTATTACAACGAGGACGGGATTATTCCGCAGCTGCAGTCGGTTGCCGCAGCGGAGGCGCGCCTCAATGCCCAGCCGCACGGCGCCTCGGTCTATTTACCGATGGAAGGGCTGAACACCTATCGTCACGCTATCGCGCCGCTGCTGTTCGGCGCCGATCATCAGGTGCTGGCGCAAAATCGCGTGGCCTCCATTCAAACGCTGGGCGGTTCCGGCGCCCTGAAGGTGGGCGCTGATTTCCTGAAACGCTACTTCCCGGGCTCGCGCGTATGGGTGAGCGACCCGACGTGGGAAAACCACATCGCTATATTTGAAGGGGCAGGATTCGAAGTAAGTACTTACCCTTGGTTTGATGAGAAGACCAATGGCGTGCGTTTCGCGGCGTTCCTGGAAAAACTCAATTCGCTAGCGGAGCGCGATATCGTGCTGCTGCATCCGTGCTGCCATAACCCAACGGGAGCCGATCTCAGCAACGCCCAGTGGGATCAGGTGGTTGAGGTACTGAAAGCGCGTAATTTGATTCCTTTCCTCGATATCGCCTATCAGGGCTTTGGCGCCGGAATGGAAGAGGATGCTTACGCTATTCGCGCCATTGCGAACGCCGGCATGCCAATGCTGGTCAGCAACTCGTTCTCAAAAATCTTCTCCCTGTACGGCGAGCGCGTTGGCGGGCTGTCGATCGTCTGTGAAGACGCTGAAACCGCGATTCGCGTGCTGGGGCAATTAAAAGCGACCGTACGTCGCAACTACTCCAGCCCACCGAACTTTGGCGCGCAGGTGGTTGCTGCGGTGCTGAGCGACAGCGAGCTGAAAGCCTCATGGCTGGCGGAAGTGGAAGGGATGCGTACCCGTATTCTGGCCATGCGTCAGGAGCTGGTTAATGTGCTTAAAGAGACGGTGCCGGGCGGTAATTTTGACTATCTGCTGAAGCAGCGCGGAATGTTTAGCTATACCGGGTTCAGCCTGGCCCAGGTCGACCGCCTGCGCGATGAGTTTGGCGTCTACCTGATTGCCAGCGGCCGCATGTGCGTCGCGGGGCTGAATTCACGCAACGTACAGCGCGTGGCGCAGGCCTTTGCCGCGGTAATATAAATCCTTACTGACCGCTTTTACCCTCGCCAATATTTTGGTGAGGGTAATTCCCTCCCTGAAGTGTGATCATTCTCTTTTTATATGACATCTGAGCAGAAAAACCTTCCTATCCGCCTCAGCGGGGGGTAAGGTCTTGGTGCATTAATAAGCGTACACATTATTGAAAACTATAACGATTCGATTATTTAGGGAAAAATATGCGCAAGATCACCCTGGCCTTTGGGGCCATCTGCTTACTGTTCACGCTAAATAGCTCTGTCGTTGCTCGCGCCTCCACACCGCAGCCGCTGTGGACGGGCACCAATATGGCGAAACTCGCCGAACAGGCGCCAATACATTGGGTTTCCGTGGCTCAGGTTGAAAATAGCCTGCTGGGACGCCAACCGATGGCGGTCGGCTTTGATATTGATGATACCGTCCTGTTCTCCAGTCCGGGCTTCTGGCGCGGGCAGAAAACCTATTCACCCGGCAGCGATGACTACCTGAAAAATCCGCAGTTCTGGGAAAAAATGAACAACGGCTGGGATGAATTCAGCATGCCGAAAGAGGTGGCGCGCCAGCTGATTGCGATGCATGTGAAGCGCGGCGATAGCATCTATTTTGTCACCGGACGCAGCCAGACCAAAACCGAAACGGTATCAAAAACCCTGCAAGACGATTTTCTCATCCCGGCAGCGAACATGAATCCGGTTATTTTTGCCGGCGATAAGCCTGGTCAGAACACCAAAACGCAGTGGCTGCAGGAGAAGGGCATTAAAGTCTTCTACGGCGATTCGGATAACGATATTTCTGCCGCCCGTGAGGTTGGCGCACGCGGGATCCGCGTCCTGCGGGCATCCAACTCTTCCTATAAGCCGCTGCCGATGGCGGGCGCTCAGGGAGAAGAGGTGATTGTGAATTCAGAATATTAAGCTGACGACGGCTTAATTATGAATTGCTAAAACGGCAGCCAGCGAGCTGCCGTTTTTTTGTGCAAAATAGCGTGCCAAAGGTTTTACCTTTTCGCTTATTGCTGCACACTTAGGAAGGTTCATTAGTAGAAGGAGTCGCCTATGTGGCATCAGCAAACCCTGACGTTAGGCCCAAAATCACGGGGCTTCCATCTGGTCACTGATGAAATTCTCGGTCAAATCCGTGAACTGTCACGGGTGAAAACGGGCCTGCTGCATTTGCTGCTCCAGCATACATCTGCTTCCCTGACGCTTAATGAAAACTGCGATCCGACCGTCCGTTACGATATGGAGCAGCATTTTCTTACTGCCGTACCGGATAACGCGCCGTATGAACACGATTATGAAGGCCCTGATGATATGCCTTCGCACATTAAGTCGTCGATGTTGGGCGTATCGCTGATGCTGCCCGTTCGGGATGGGCGCGTCAGGCTGGGGACCTGGCAGGGTATCTGGCTCGGGGAGCATCGTATTCATGGCGGATCGCGCCATATCATCGCGACGCTGATGGGGGAATAAAAATGACAATTTCGGATTTATTGCAGTACTGCATGGCTAAGCCGGGCGCGGAACAAAGCGTACATAGCGACTGGAAAGCGACGCAAATCAAAGCGGCTGACGTACTGTTTGCGATGATAAAAGAGGTGGAGGACAACCGGCCCGCGGTCTCGTTAAAAACCAGCCCCGAGCTCGCAGAGTTGCTGAGGCAGCAGCATCGCGATGTGCGCCCCAGCAAACATCTCAATAAAGCCCACTGGAGCACGGTGTTTCTTGATGGCTCCTTGCCTGATTCACAAATTTACTATCTGGTGGATGCGTCATATCAGCAGGCGCTTGATTCTCTTACTGAGAACAAGCGTAAGCTGTTGTCATAAAGCGATATTCAACCCAGCAGCGCCATATCGATCAGACGAAGCAGCGTCGACTGAAGATGCGTCTGCATGGCGATATGCGCGTTGTTGGCGCGAATGCGGGCAATATCGCGCTGCCCTTGCAGAAGCAGAGCCAGGTCGTCATGGGTTAACCAGCCGCGCGTTTTCTCCTGCACGCGTAGATTATTCTGTCATAGCGCATCGCTATCGCTTAACGCCAGGCTAACTTGCTGACGAATCTGGCGATCTTCTTGCCTGAGTCATTGTCGGTCGACCGGCGCGGCCGCTGCATCGCTGATGAACTGCAGATAAGTTCTTCCAGCACCAGCACCAGCAGCTGCTGATATGCCGTGCTGCTGTAGCTATCAACCCAACTGCAGGCGGTCATCAAAAACAGCGCCGCGGCGAGGGGCAGGCGATAAACTCCAGGCTGTAAATACATGATGCATCCTGCAATTTATGGCTGTGGTGCTATCTGATAACAGATGCCGTCCGGCCGCAAATCACAAAATATCAGCGGGAAAAAATGAGAGGAAATGATGCCTCTTCCCGGGACGGGAAGAGGCAGATGAGATTACTTCAGCATGGGCTTGAGGAAGCGAGCCGTATAGGAGGCCTCGCACTCGGCGACCGTTTCCGGGGTACCGGAAACGAGGATCTCCCCGCCGCCGCTTCCGCCCTCCGGCCCAAGGTCAACGATCCAGTCAGCCGTCTTGATGACGTCCAGGTTGTGTTCAATCACCACGATGGTATTGCCCTGGTCGCGCAGCTGGTGCAGAACTTCCAGCAGCTGCTGAATATCGGCAAAGTGCAGACCGGTGGTCGGTTCATCAAGGATATACAGCGTTTGCCCGGTACCGCGTTTGGACAGCTCGCGCGCCAGCTTGACGCGCTGTGCTTCGCCGCCGGAGAGGGTAGTCGCTGACTGGCCCAGACGAATATAGGTCAGGCCGACGTCCATCAGCGTTTGCAGCTTACGCGCCAGCGCCGGTACCGCATCGAAGAACTCACGCGCTTCTTCGATGGTCATATCCAGCACTTCATGAATCGTTTTGCCTTTGTACTTAATCTCCAGCGTTTCGCGGTTATAGCGCTTGCCTTTGCACTGGTCGCACGGCACGTAGATATCCGGCAGGAAGTGCATCTCGACTTTGATCACGCCGTCACCCTGGCAGGCTTCACAGCGACCGCCGCGCACGTTAAAGCTGAAGCGGCCCGGCGTGTAGCCGCGCGAACGCGATTCAGGTACGCCGGCAAACAGTTCACGGACCGGCGTAAAGACGCCGGTGTAGGTTGCCGGGTTAGAACGCGGCGTACGACCGATGGGGCTCTGGTCGATATCAATGACTTTGTCGAAATGTTCCAGCCCCTGCACGTCGCGGTACGGCGCCGGTTCGGCGATAGTGGCGCCGTTGAGCTGACGCTGGGCAATCGGGAACAGCGTGTCGTTGATCAGCGTGGATTTACCCGACCCGGAAACGCCGGTAATGCAGGTGAAGAGGCCTACCGGCAGCGTCAGGGTCACGTCTTTCAGGTTATTGCCGCGCGCGCCGGACAGCTTCAGCACTTTCTCCGGATTGGCGGGCACGCGCTGTTTCGGCACTTCGATTTTACGCTTGCCGCTCATGAACTGGCCGGTCAGCGATTCCGGCACCGCCATAATATCTTCCAGCTTGCCTTCGGCCACGACCTGACCGCCGTGTACCCCGGCGCCCGGGCCGATATCGATAACGTGGTCGGCGGCGCGAATAGCGTCTTCATCGTGCTCAACGACGATCACGGTGTTGCCGAGATTTCGCAGGTGGATCAGGGTGCCAAGCAGGCGTTCGTTATCGCGCTGGTGCAGGCCGATAGAGGGCTCATCCAGTACGTACATCACGCCGACCAGGCCCGCGCCGATCTGGCTGGCGAGGCGGATACGCTGCGCTTCGCCGCCGGAGAGGGTTTCCGCCGAACGGGAGAGCGTCAGGTAGTTCAGACCGACGTTGACGAGGAACTTCAGGCGATCGCCAATCTCTTTCAGAACTTTTTCAGCAATTTGCGCACGCTGGCCGGAGAGCTTCAGGTTGTTGAAGAAGTCCATCGCGTGGCCGATGCTCATGTCCGAGATGGTCGGCAGCGGGGTATTTTCCACGAACACGTGCCGCGCTTCGCGCTTCAGGCGGGTCCCTTCACAGCTGGTGCAGGGACGGTTGCTGATGAATTTCGCTAACTCTTCACGTACCGCGCTGGATTCCGTCTCTTTATAACGGCGTTCCATGTTATGCAGCACGCCTTCGAACGGATGGCGGCGCACGGAGGTATCGCCGCGATCGTTCATATATTTGAATTCAATATTCTCTTTGCCTGAGCCGTACAGGACCACTTTTTGTACGCTGCTATTCAGCGTGCCCCAGGGGGCTTCAACATCGAATTCATAATGTTCCGCCAGCGACTTCAGCATCTGGAAGTAGTAAAAATTGCGCCGATCCCAGCCGCGAATCGCCCCGCCCGCCAGCGACAGCTCAGGGTTCTGAATCACGCGTTCCGGGTCAAAATACTGCTGCACGCCGAGGCCGTCGCAGGTCGGGCAAGCGCCCGCCGGGTTGTTGAAGGAGAACAGGCGCGGTTCCAGTTCGCGCATGCTGTAACCGCAAATCGGGCAGGCGAAGTTGGCGGAAAACAGCAGCTCTTCAGCTTTCGGATCGTCCATATTGGCGACGATGGCGGTGCCGCCCGACAGCTCCAGCGCGGTTTCAAAAGACTCGGCCAGGCGCGTGCTGAGATCGTCGCGCACCTTAAAGCGGTCAATCACCACTTCAATAGTGTGTTTCTTCTGCAGCTCCAGCTTTGGCGGATCGGAGAGATCGCAGACCTCGCCGTCGATCCTCGCGCGGATGTAGCCCTGCCCGGCAAGGTTTTCAAGGGTTTTGTTATGTTCGCCTTTGCGCTCTTTAATGATTGGCGCCAGCAGCATCAGGCGCTGACCTTCAGGCTGGGAGAGCACGTTATCGACCATCTGGCTCACGGTCTGCGCCGCCAGCGGGACGTCGTGATCCGGGCAACGCGGCTCGCCGACGCGAGCGTACAGCAGGCGCAGGTAGTCGTGAATTTCGGTAATGGTGCCTACCGTTGAACGGGGGTTGTGGGACGTTGATTTCTGTTCAATGGAAATCGCCGGCGACAGCCCTTCAATATGGTCGACATCGGGCTTCTCCATCAGCGACAGGAACTGCCGCGCGTAGGCGGAGAGCGACTCAACGTAGCGACGCTGCCCTTCGGCATACAACGTGTCGAAAGCCAATGAGGATTTGCCTGAACCCGAAAGCCCGGTGACGACAATGAGTTTGTCGCGCGGGATGACGAGGTTGATATTTTTGAGATTGTGGGTGCGGGCGCCCCGAACTTCGATCTTATCCATTCACCTTTCCCGGTAGATACGCGGATTGCCTGGTTTGTTAGAAGGACAAACGGCAGAAACGGCTAATTATGACACAATTTAACCTGTTTGAATATACAGTATTGGAATGCATTTTCCGGCGGGATGTGTAAAAATGTCGCACCGCGAGAGTTATCTGGAACCTACTTCCCAGCTATCAACATAGCACCTGGAAATGGTACACTCGCGCGTTTACACTATTAAGAAACGCATTCAGGAGACACAAACATGGCCAGCAGAGGCGTAAACAAGGTGATTCTCGTCGGTAATCTGGGCCAGGACCCGGAAGTACGCTACATGCCGAGTGGTGGCGCAGTTGCCAACATTACGCTGGCTACTTCCGAATCCTGGCGTGATAAAGCGACCGGTGAGATGAAAGAGCAGACCGAATGGCACCGCGTTGTGCTGTTCGGCAAACTGGCGGAAGTGGCCGGCGAGTATCTGCGTAAAGGTTCTCAGGTCTACATTGAAGGCCAGCTGCGTACGCGTAAATGGACTGACCAATCCGGTCAGGAAAAATACACCACCGAAGTTGTGGTTAACGTTGGCGGCACGATGCAAATGCTCGGCGGTCGTCAGCAGGGCGCAGGCGCCCCGGCAGGCGGCGGTCAGCAGCAGGGCGGTTGGGGTCAGCCTCAGCAGCCGCAGGGCGGAAACCAGTTCAGCGGCGGCGCGCAGTCTCGTCCGCAGCAGCAGGCTCCGGCAGCCCCTTCCAATGAGCCGCCGATGGACTTTGACGACGATATCCCGTTCTAATCGCGATTAACCGTTGTGAAGTCAGTTCTGAAAAAGCCCCAGCCCGGGGCTTTTTCTATTTTGAAACGCGGTTTTTCAGCGCTATTTCACCGTGAAGCGGGCGTGGCCGCAGCGGCTGGCGTAGCTGTCGCGGGCGGCATGACCGGATTTTTGGCGGCCGCTGTCGCCAGCTGCTTGCGCGCCATTTCATCCACAATCAGCCGGTAAGCGATGTAATATTTATAGATATTGCTGACATAGCTAACGGTCTCGGAACCGATCTTCTCGGCGGCCAGATATTCCACGTTGCCAAACCAGACGTTTGGATCAAAACCGCGCCTTTTGGTATCTGCCCGTAGCCGGGCAATGCGCGCGGGGCCCGCGTTATAGGAGGCGAACGAGAAAAGCGCCTTATCAAGCTGGGTCATCGGTTCATCGCCATAGTAGCGGTCTATCATCCAGCGCATATATTTCACCCCGGCATGAATATTGGGGTCGAGCAGTTTAATATCGCCGACGTTCAGCTCCCTGCCGGTGCCCGGCATTACCTGCATAACGCCAATTGCGCCGACGTGGCTACGTACAGACTGATTAAGCCGCGACTCCTGATAGCCCTGCGCCGCCATCAGCAGCCAGTCAACGTCGTAGCGATCGCCATATTTGCGGAAGATCTCCACCATGGTCAGAAATTTACGCCGCTCTTTTTGCGCTGCCGCGTTTTTAACATATCGGGCATCCTTCAGGTAGCGCAGCAGAATCGTATTACCCAGCTTGCTGCCCTGACGATTTTTGTTGATGAATTCATTAAGCAAGGCCAGCAGCTGCGGGCTGTTGTTGCGTACCGCCCAGCCGATATTGCCTTCGTTGCGCAGAATGATGTTTTGATGAACCTGAATGCTGGGGAAGACCTGCTTCCAGAACAGTGCCTTGTGGCGGTCGACGACGGTCAAGGGAATCAGGCCCGCGCTGAGCATCTCTATCAGATCTTCATCCTCCAGCGCTTCGGGCGCCGATGTGAGGGTGATGGGAGGCAAAGATTGCTGCGCAAAGCGCGCGTTGAGCGCAACCAGGCTCTCGTAATAGCTCGATGAGGTACGCACAAAGACCGTTTTACCGGAAAGCTGCTGCAGATTTTCCACTTTGGGGGAACCCGGGCCGGAAAGGAGCAGCTCCTGAACGTGAGAGTATATCGGCGCGGTAAAGGTCATCTCCTGCTGGCGGGCAGCGGTCTCCGTCAGGTTGGCGGCGATAATATCCCCTTTACCGGCGTTAAGCGCGCTGATGAGCTGGTCGCGGGCAACTGGCACAAAGATGATACGGACCTTAAGATGACGATGTTTAAGCTTTTTCTCCTTCGCCAGGCTTTGGTTAAGGCTACGTTCAAACTCCATAAAAATATCGTGAGTGGCGCCACGCTGAGTGCCTTTGTTAATAAAGAAAAAGGTTTTGCTGAAGGTGGTTAATACGCGAATAGTTCGCCGGTCGAGCATTCCGGGTAAATCTCCCTTCCAGGGCTGTAGCATATCGTCAACGTCGACCTTCAGGGCCTCTCGTTCCTCTGGCTCTGACAGTTTGTTCTCAGCGGCGGCGTAAACGGAGGTGAAGCATAGCAGGGCGGCAAAGCATGCGAGCCCGCCGACAAGGTATCGATAGAACGATGAAGTGTTCATGGCGCGGTGCTCCGCAGGGGGATTTTCTTATTTTAGTCAATTCCACGCCGTTAGCATCCCCGGCGATCGCGTATGCGAGTCGGCTAGTCCGCTATTTTAATTATTCTATTAATTTACAATGACGATATTTATCGTGAAATAATAAACCCACACGCCCTAATTAATTATGGAGATAATATGTCTGAATTGTGTTTTTTTAATGTGGATATACTTCAGTTATTTAACTGTTCTAAAAATAAAAAACGACTTTAGCTCTCTTATCTTTTTGTTTTTATTGATTTGTTAAAAATTATCCGTGCGGTGGATAATTATCCACTTGATAATAAATCTCATTTCTAATAACGTTGTGTGGCACAAGACTCCTATTACTGCTGTTCGGCGAATGCTGTCAAAGAATAGCACGGTGCGTTTATTTCTTCATTTTTGCCAGAGTAATAAATCTATTTTGGCTGCTCATTATTTATTGCTATTCCGCTATTTAAGCGGGAGGGCCCGGCTACGCCAAAAGCAGAGATACTGCGCTTGCATAAAAGTCATTACCGTTGTTTATCTGACTGATGAAGAAGACGTGCCCCGACAGCTAAAAAGAAAAACAGGGCATATTCCATGAAATACGATTCACACTACTCGCTGGCCGTACTAATCCCGATGGTCATCTGGGGAGGGACGCTGCCGGTTCAGGCCGCTGATGGCAGCATGCCAGACGATACGAAGATATCTGAAACGGCTGCGGTAAATGACGATGAAACGATGGTGGTCACCGCGGCGGCGCAGACGCTGCAAGCCCCCGGCGTATCGACCATCACCGCTGAGGAGATCCGTAAACATCCGCCCGCGCGTGATGTCTCCGAGCTGATTCGTACCCAGCCCGGCGTCAACCTCACCGGTAACTCCACCAGCGGCCAGCGCGGTAATAACCGCCAGGTCGATATTCGCGGCATGGGACCGGAGAACACCCTGATTCTGGTGGATGGTAAACCGGTGACCAGTCGTAATTCCGTGCGCTATGGCTGGCGCGGCGACCGCGATACGCGCGGTGATACCAGCTGGGTACCGGCGGAAATGATCGATCATATCGACGTGATTCGCGGCCCTGCGGCGGCCCGCTACGGTAACGGCGCGATGGGCGGGGTGGTGAATATCGTCACAAAACCGGCCACCAGCGAGTGGCATGGGTCCTGGAATACCTATATGAACGCACCTCAGCATCGTAAAGAGGGCGCGACGAAGCGGACAAACTTCAGCCTCAATGGTCCGCTATCGGATGAGGTCAGCTTTAATTTATGGGGAAACCTGAGCAAAACGCAGGCCGATGCCCAGGATATCAACGCTGGCCACGAAGCGGCGCGAACCGGTAGCTATGCGGGATCGTATCCTGCAGGGCGCGAAGGCGTGGTGAATAAAGATATCCACGGTAAGCTGCGCTGGGAATTTGCGCCGATGCAGGCGCTGGAGTTTGAAACCGGCTACAGTCGCCAGGGCAACCTGTATGCAGGCGACACGCAGAATACCAACACCAGCACGCTGGTGAAAAGTCTGTACGGGAAAGAGACCAACCGCCTCTATCGCCAGACGTATGGCGTCACGTGGACCGGCGGCTGGGATAACGGCGTGACCAGCAATACCTGGGCGCAGTATGAGCACACCCGTAACTCGCGTATGAATGAGGGACTGGCGGGCGGAACGGAAGGGATCTTCTCCAGCAGCGAATTCTCCGATATCGACCTGTCGGATGTGCTGCTGCACAGCGAGGTGAATATTCCGTTTACCCTGGGATTCGAACAGAATCTGACGCTGGGTACCGAGTGGAACCAGCAGCGGATGAAAGATGGCGTGTCGACCACCCAGTCGCTCTCTTATGGCTCCATTGACGGTATGTCGGCAACCGGACGCAGCCCCTATTCCAGCGCCGAGATTTTCTCGCTGTTTACCGAAGACAATATCGCGCTGACCGAGAGCACTATGCTGACACCGGCCCTACGCTTCGACCATCACAGCATCGTCGGCAATAACTGGAGCCCCTCGCTGAATCTCTCGCAGGGGCTGTCGGATGACTGGACGCTGAAGCTTGGCATCGCCCGCGCGTATAAAGCGCCGAACCTTTACCAGCTCAACCCGAACTATATTCTCTACAGCAACGGCCAGGGCTGTTATGCCAGCAGCTCAGCCTGTTACCTGATGGGGAACAGCGATCTGAAGGCGGAAACCAGCGTCAATAAAGAGATTGGCCTTGAGTATAAGCACAACGGCTATCAGGCGGGGCTGACCTGGTTCCGTAACGACTACCATAACAAGATTGAGTCGGGCTACTCGGCGGTGGGGACGGCCAGCAATGGCACCACCAATATTTACCAATGGGAAAACGTACCGAAGGCGCTGGTTGAAGGGCTGGAAGGTTCGCTGAATCTCCCGGTAAGTGAAACGGTCAACTGGAGCAACAACCTGACGTGGATGCTGCAGAGTAAGAACAAGACCACCGGCGATCGCCTGTCGGTGATCCCGCAGTTTACGCTGAACTCGACCGTCAGCTGGCAGGTACGCGACGATCTTTCGTTGCAGAGCACTTTCACCTGGTACGGCCGTCAGAAACCTAAACGTTTCAACTATAAAGGCGAGGCGGTATCCGGCAGCGAATTAAATGAAGTGAGCCCGTACAGCATTGTCGGGCTCAGCGCGACCTGGGATGTGAATAAAAACCTGAGCCTGACCAGCGGAGTGGATAACCTGTTCGATATTCGTCACTACCGTGCCGGTAATGCGCAGACAACGGGGAATTCGACGACCGGCGCTTATCTGTATGGCGCAGGGGCGGAGACCTATAATGAATCGGGCCGGACGTTTTATATCAGCGTGAATACGCATTTCTGATCAACCACCCAATCATCCGGCGGAATAATGAACTATTCCGGTTTTTTTTATTTTAGCGTCAAGGACATTGGGTTCGGATATAAATTATGACAAAATCTCCATGGCCTCTACACAATTAATTCAACATAGCAGCTTACACTGCTTCCTGTTGATCGGGTCTGCCTGATCCCAGAAACGATTAACGGTGGCATCCTGCCATTTCCATTCTAAAGTTGTTCCTCTTCCCCCTTCCATTCCCAACCGCAGCAATGCGGAGGAGGGGGAGCCTCTATCATCATATATTCAGGATTTTGCGCAGCTGGGCTGGCGTCATCATATAGTACCTTTTAAAGGTGCGGTTAAAGGCGCTGATATCTTCATAGCCCGCCAGAATACAAATATCAACGATGCGAAAAGCCGGTTTAACCTTTAATAAATCAAGGGCTAATTGCATCCGCTGCTGGCGGATATAGGCCATTGGCGACATATTAAAATAGTGACGAAACAGGCGAAATAGGTGCCATTCGGAATAGCCGGAAAAGAGGCTCAGCGCCCGCATGGTGAGCTTCTTCTCAAGGTTGTTTTTTATCCAGCGCACCAGCTCGCTCAGCACTGAACGCTGAATTTCATTTCGTGGCATGATATCGACTCATTTCATTATGATGGCAATCTGGCTGCATAATTTATTCACTATCTCTTCATTTTATCTACGGGGTTATAGGTTAGTTTGTGGCTGTTCCTGGTTTATCCCAGAGAGCATCATTCCTAACAAGATCTTTTTCCCCCTTTCAACCAATGCGAAAGGGGGCTTTTTATTTTTTTAATTAAAAAACAGGCGGTGTAGAATTTTAATGTTGCCTGGAAATGCTTATCTGACTGGGTGGGGAAAAGAAAGTTCCATTAAAAAATAATTTTTTCAACATTCTCACACATCCATTTTTTCTCCATTTTCTCGTCATAATTGCGTGCAATTCTGCGCCTCGTTCAGGTTATTTAAAACTGCGTCAGAATTTGTCTGGCGCACTGAACTGCATTATTCCCAGCAGGATATCTGCTATTGCCAAATATCTTTTAGACGACACCTCCATGCTAAAAAAAACGAGTCTCATCGCCGGTCTATTGATTTCCCCTTTAACGCTTTACGCATCAACCGCCTATACGGTAGATGACATTCGTTTCGAGGGGCTACAGCGCGTTACCGTTGGCGCTGCGCTACTGAGCATGCCTGTTCATACGGGAGAAGAGGTTTCTAATGAGGATATCAGCGATTCGGTCCGCGCCCTCTATGCCAGCGGCAACTTTGAGAACGTGCAGATCCTGCGCGATGGCAGCACGCTGGTGGTGCAGGTTACAGAGCGGCCAAGCATCGCTAAAATCAGCTTTTCCGGGAATAAATCCGTTAAGGATGATGCCCTCAAAGAGAATCTGGCCGCCACAGGTATTGAAGAGGGCAGCGCGTTGGATCGCAATGCGCTCACGGAAATAGAAAAAGGGCTCCAGGATTTTTATTACAGCGTCGGGAAATATAGCGCTCAGGTTCACGCTGTCGTCACGCCGCTGCCGCGTAATCGCGTTGATTTAACCTTTGTATTTCAGGAAGGGGTATCGGCAAAAATCGCGCAAATTAATATTATTGGCAACCAGGCTTTTAGCACAGAAACGTTGCTGGACCAGCTGCAGCTACGCGACAGCGTTCCGTGGTGGAACGTGATTGGCGATAAGAAATACCAAAAGCAAAAGATGGCGGCGGATCTGGAGACCATTCGTAGCTATTATCTCGATCGCGGCTATGCGCGTTTTACCATTAATTCGAGTCAGGTCAGTATTACCCCGGATAAAAAATCGCTGTATATCACGATCAATCTTAGCGAAGGCGATCGTTATAAAGTGACCAGTACGGTCGTGACCGGCGACATGGCGCAGCATAGCCAGGAAATTGAAGCGCTGGTGAAGCCTTTAGCGGGGAAATGGTACAGCGGCGCGGAAATTACGGCGTCTGAGAACAGCATTAAGACGCTACTGGGAAAATACGGCTATGCCTGGCCGCAGGTGAACACCGCGCCGGATATTGATGAGGCGAAAAAAAACGTCGTTTTGCATATTAACGTGGATGCCGGCCGCCGTTATTCGGTGCGTCAGATTCGCTTTGAGGGTAACGATACTTCCCGCGATGCAGTGCTGCGTCGCGAAATGCGCCAGATGGAAGGCGCGTGGCTGAATGACGAGAAGGTCGAGCAGGGAAAAACGCGGCTGGATCGTAGCGGATTTTTCGAAACCGTCGACAAGCAGATCGTTCCGGTTAGCGGTAGTCAGGATCAGGTGGACGTGGTCTATAAGGTGAAGGAGCGCAATACCGGCTCCTTTAACGTGGGTCTGGGCTTCGGTACCGACAGCGGCGTGAGCTACCAGCTCGGCGTCACGCAGGATAACTGGCTGGGGAGCGGCAATAGCGTCAGCTTCAACGGCACGCGCAACAGCTACCAGTCCTATATTGAGCTGGGGGCGACGAATCCTTACTTCACCGTGGATGGCATCAGCCTCGGCGGCAAAATCTTCTACAACAGTTACGATGCTTCTGATGCCGATTCCGGCAGCTACAACCAGCAAAGCTACGGCGTTGGCAGTACGCTGGGGTTCCCGATTAGCGAGAATAACGCTCTTAACCTGGGCCTGGACTATGTCCATAACCGCCTGACCAATATGGACCCGGAGCTCACCACCTGGCGCTATCTTAACTCGCGGGGTATCTATCCTGACGTCGTCACCAAAGATGGCGACAGCGGCGCCACCTATAGCGCCAATGACTATTTTGCCAGCGTTGGCTGGAGCTATAACAACCTCGATCGCGGCTTCTTCCCGCGCGCGGGGAATAAAAGCAGCCTGACCGCCAAGGTTACCGTGCCCGGTTCGGATAACAGCTATTACAAAGTCACTTTCGATACCACCCAATATATGCCGCTGACCGAGAGCAAAAGCTGGGTGTGGATGGAGCACCTGCGCGCGGGCTATGCCGATGGGCTGAACGGCAAATCGGTACCGTTTTATGATAATTTTTATGCCGGCGGATCGTCGTCGGTTCGCGGTTTTTCGTCGAATACGATTGGCCCAAAAGCGGCTTATTATCGTTGTAATGGTTCTGAAAGCAGCTACAGCGCCTGTCCGCTGGACTCGTCTTCCGATGCGGTTGGCGGTAACGCGATGGCGGTGCTGAACAGCGAGTTTATTGTGCCGACGCCGTTTGTGAATGACAAATACGCTGACAGCCTGCGGACGTCGCTGTTCCTCGATGCCGGTACGGTATGGAGCACCTCCTGGCAAAATACCGCCCAGACGCTGGCGGCCGGGATCCCTGACTATGGCGATCCGTCGCATATCCGGATGTCCGCCGGGATTGCGGTGCAGTGGATGTCGCCATTAGGCCCGCTGGTATTCTCATGGGCCGAGCCGTTTAAAAAATACGATGGGGATAAAGCTGAACAGTTCCAGTTTAATATTGGTAAAACATGGTGATACCGGCGTTTAATATGCGCACAATAGCTTAGATATTTTTGATTTATTCCCAGTGTAATATTACAGGCTACTGCTGTTGGTAGCCTGTAATTTATTGTCAATATATTCTTATTTATGTATGCTCATGACTGGTGCTGCCGTTGATTATTATGACTAACCATTCATTGTTATAATGCAATATTCACGCTACATCTTAGTGAGTATAAAGCACTTTGAGCATTGTCTGATATCACATTATTAATCGATCGCCTTGCGGTTAGCTATGATGAATGCTATCAATAATAGAGTCATTAATCAGCAATGCACGCAAGGATAGAAAATGAAATGGACTATTCATAATACTCTTGTCTGCCCACATTCCGGGGTGGCTTTTTCCTCAATTTCCAGCCTACGGTTTTTAAAGTTTATTCTTTGGTATGAGGCCGACATTTTATTACTGCCGGGCGAGTCGATAAAACTCTACTCATCGAGTGTGTTAATCAACGAGCAATATCACGCGGTAAAAGTTTATAACATCACGCGATACGATGAGGCGCAGTGGGAGAAGCTGCGGGAGCGGCCTTCCTGCCCTTATCATTCTACCGCCACGACGGCAGACTCCTGCCGTTACCAGGCGCTCTGTGCCATAAAACGCTGCCCGAACGACTTTCCACGCGCAGTACCGGGGCTGCCGTCGGGGCAGCGCGATCTGGGCCAGCGGATGCGTTAAAACCTGGCGGCTACCTTGCCATCGCTACGGTTTATGCTGGTGATGTATTTAGCTGTCGCAGAGGAGGGAATTGCTGCGCACCTGTCCGGGCCAGGGCGTTACTGCCCGGACAGGTACACCGGCGCCCGGCCTGGGTGGGCGGACATCAGGTCATCATCATCGGCCATTCAGGCGGAGTCTGGCTCATGACTTCAATCATCACGTCCTTGATATTGCCCCAGATTTTCGCCACGTCCAGCAGCGTGATGCCTAACAGACCGGTGGCGAACCAGCAGGCCGCGGCCAGGCCCATACAGCTACAAATCACCGCTAAACCGGCATAATCGCTTTTACGTAGCTGAATGTTTAACGAGCTGGCCAGAAACATCAGCACTGCGCTCACGAGCGGCCAGCGCAAAAGTACGACACTGGTAGTAATGGAAGCCATCAACCTATCCTCAACGAAATTTGGGAGCCTGTGACAACCGGGTGAGACTGACGATGGTACGGTGCTCTGGCTATCTTCAGGCAAACAAGATCGTAATGAAACAACGTTTTTGTTTCATCAACTAATGTGAACTATATCACACTTGTTCTTTTATTGACCAGCCCAAAAAAGGTCTTTTATGGCGCCTATTAACCATTCAAATAGCATGGTTAATAGGGAGGGGTAGGATTCTTCTTTCAGCGTGAAGGCCGATTATAAGGGATTCCCGGCGACTTTTCTTTTTTATATAGGTTTATGTTCTACGGATTTTGTTACTTATTCCGGCTAATTATACGGATAAACCGAATAACATAGTGGAGCTAATCTCATTCTGTTGAGAATGTTTCTCCAGACTTCTATAAGCCAGTATTATTCATAATTCATCGTCATGAGGTTTTTACGTCAAAGCATGGGTTGCTGAGATGCCCTGATTCATATCAAAGTAAGCAGAGTCATCGGGGTAGCTCACCTTGATTAAGGCGTATCGCATGGATAAGAAGCGGAAATGAATCATAGCGCGCCACGTAAGGCGTTGAGAATATTTGGCATCGTGTTAGTCATTCTGCTACCGGTGCTGCTGGCGTTGTGGTTTGCGCAGATACGCGCCAAAGCGGAAACCGGCGATCAGCTGCGGTTGTTTTCTCGGCTGGCGCTGCAAAAAACGGAGTTGGTGATTCGTGAGGCCGACGAAGCGCGGGATAAAGCCCGTTTGTATCAGGGAGAGATATGTTCGCCGCAGCATCAGCAATATCTGCTCGGGATTGTTCGCGGCCTGCTCTATATCGACGATTTAATCTACGCCAACGGCACCCATTTTTTCTGCTCCACCACGGTACGCCGCCCGACGGGGTGGCGAATTCCGGCCGCAACCTATACCAAAAAGCCGGATATCGCGATTTACTACTACCGCGAAACGCCTTTCTACCCAGACTACGCGATGAACTATATGCAGCGCGGCAACTATGTGGTGGTGGTGAATCCGCTCTCATACAGCGCGTTGATAACCAGCGACCGCAACCTCGCCTGGGGCGTTTTTGACACCAAAACCCGGCAGTTTTTTTCCGTCAGCAAGAATGCCGACCCCGCTGAGCTGCATCGTCTGATTCGCGCTGAAGAGGCTTTATTTCATCAGGATGGCCGCGTTTATACCATCGCCCATTCCAGCGTTCGCCCGATAGCCGTCATTATGTCGACCTCGCGCGTCAGCTATTATCAGAATTTTTATAACCAGGTCACGTTGACGTTACCGCTGGGGCTGATTTGCAGCGTATTGCTTTTACTGGTGTGGTCGCGCACCCGGCAGCAGTACCACTCTCCGCGTAAGATGCTGCAGCGGGCGTTGAGCCGTCGCCAGCTGTGCCTGCACTATCAGCCGGTTATCGATATTAAAAATCACCGCTGCGTCGGTACCGAAGCATTATTGCGCTGGCCGGGTTTTGATGGCCCGGTGATGAGCCCGGCGGAGTTTATTCCGCTGGCGGAAAACGAAGGGATGATCGCGCAGGTCACCGACTATGTGATAGAAGAGGTTTTTGCCGATCTTGGCGAGTTTCTGGCACGGCAGCCGCATCTGTACGTGGCGATTAACCTTTCCGCTTCCGATTTCCATTCTGCGCGCCTGATTGAGAACATCAACGAGAAGATCCGCCGCTACGCGGTCAAGGCGGAGCAAATTAAAATTGAAGTGACCGAACGCGGGTTTATCGACGTGGCGAAAACGACGCCGGTGATTCAGGCGTTCCGCGAGGCGGGATATGAAATCGCTATTGATGATTTCGGTACCGGGTACTCCAACCTGAACAACCTCCATGCGCTCAACGTCGATGTCCTTAAGATTGATAAATCTTTTGTCGACATGCTGACGAGCAACACCACCAGCCACATGATTGCCGAGCATATTATCCAGATGGCGAACAGCCTGCGCTTAAAAATCGTGGCTGAAGGCGTCGAAACGGCAGAGCAGGTCGCATGGCTCCAAAAGCGCGGCGTGCAATACTGCCAGGGATGGCACTTTGCGAAAGCGATGCCGCCGCAGGAGTTCATGCAGTGGCTGGCGAATGACCGCATCAGCCTCTGCCCTTATCAGCAGCCTTATCAGGCAGAAATTTGATGGCGATAGGCGGTAGGCGTACGGTCAAATTCGCGGCGGAACACCCGCGAGAAGGTCTGCTGCGACACGTAGCCGAGATCCATCGCGATATCAAAAATAGGGCGTTGGGTGGTTCTTAGCGCTTCCGCGGCGAGCAGCAGGCGGCGCTGGCGAATGTAATCTCCCAGCGTTTGATGCATCACGGCACGGAACATCCGCTGTAGATACCATTTCGAGTATCCCGATTTTCTGGCGACTATATCAATGTTAAGTGGTTGATCGATATGTTCATCAATCCATTCAATAAGCGTTTGGATAATATCCTGATGGGACATAAAGCGGCCTCTCTCAATTCTCGATTCGTCGTTTTGTCTGCGGGCGAGTATAATTCCTCAAGTTAACTTGAGGTAAAGCGCTTTATGGAAAAGAAATCACCCCGCATCAAAATGCTGCTGACGTCCGGCGAAGTGGCAAAACGAACCGGCGTGGCCGTCTCCGCGCTGCACTTTTATGAAAGCAAAGGGCTGATCCACAGCCAGCGCAACGCGGGCAATCAGCGGCGCTACCGGCGCGACGTCCTGCGCGCGGTGGCGATCATTAAGATTGCGCAACGTATTGGTATCCCGCTGGCAACCATCGGCGACGCGTTCGGCGTACTGCCGGAAGGGCATAACCTCAGCGCTAAAGAGTGGAAGATGCTGTCGTCCCAGTGGCGGGAAGAGCTGGACCGGCGCATCCATACCCTGACCGCGCTGCGCGATCAGCTCGACGGCTGCATCGGCTGCGGCTGTCTGTCGCGCCGCGACTGTCCGTTACGCAACCCGGGCGATAAGCTGGGCGAAGAGGGGACCGGCGCGCGATTGTTGGAAGATGACTAAAAAAACTAAAGCGCCACAACAGGGCGCTTTAGTTGTTTTCCGGTCTTGGTCTTTCGCTCTATCCCGCTGGTACGCAGGAGGGTTTCCCCCGACGTCGGCTCACCTCAGTATTGCGCAATCTTTGATGGAGGTTCCGGTTTGCGCCGACACTTTAAGTGTGGCTCTTTTCTCTGAATTTGCCTCTTCCGTTTGCCGAAAAATTCCCGTCATTCGCCGCCTGTTCCTATAGTTAATTTGAACAAACAGCGGGAGAGGCCCATGTTAACGGTACATCATCTCAATCAGTCACGATCGCAGCGCGTATTATGGGCGCTGGAAGAGCTGCAGCTGCCTTATCAGGTTGTCTCTTATCAGCGGGGAAAGGATATGCTCGCCCCGGCGGAATTAAAAAGCGTTCATCCGCTGGGCAAATCGCCGGTTGTCGAGGATAACGGTCATATTCTGGCCGAATCCGGCGCCATGCTGGAGTATTTACAGGAAACCTATGATAGCGCCCGGCGCTTAAAGCCCGAGTCGGTGGAAGATAAGCTGCAATATCGTTTTTGGCTGCACTACGCCGAGGGTTCGCTAATGCCCCTGCTGCTGATGAAGCTGGTATTTGCCAGCCTGGGTAAACCCCCGGTGCCGTTTGGCATGCGCACGTTGGGCAATGCGTTGGGCAAAGGGGTGCAAAAGGCGTGGCTTAACCGTCAGCTGGAAACCCATGCCCGCTTTATTGAGGCGCACCTTTCCCGCCAGCGCTGGTTTGCCGGCGCGGAGCTAAGTATGGCCGATATTCAGATGAGCTTTCCGGCGATGGCGCTGCTGGCGCGCGGCGGCGTGGATGATTTACCGCATCTGACGCAGTGGGTTCAGCGCGTAGAGCAGCGCCCGGCCTGGCAGAAGGCGATTGAGCGCGGGGGGCCGTTTACCTTACCCGGCGAGTAAACTATTACTAAAGCCGATGACCGACGAAAATTGCTATCAGCGCAATACAAAAATGTTACCGGATTGCGCATGGACGATAACGTTTGCGCATCGGCTGGTTATTTCCTGAACGTCATAAGCGAAATTTAGCGAAATACGACAAACTTCAGTTGAAAAGGCCCGTCTAAAGGCTGGATAATCGTTTGCCTTTTTATTTTGCTCATCATTTCCTCTGCTAACAGGGGGGGAGCAAAGTCATTCTTCACACCGTATTGGATGCGCGGAGTTAAACGTTTGCTTTTCACAGCCCCTGGCGCTGCGATGTAGCACAAGGAGATCGCGTTTAACTGGCAGTGGATGGTCCACCACGCATCCAGACGAACGATAAAAATTCTCAGGGGAAGTTTTCTATGTCTACGCCTTCTGCGCGTACCGGCGGTTCATTGGACGCCTGGTTTAAAATTTCTGCTCGCGGCAGCACCGTGCGTCAGGAAATCGTTGCCGGTCTTACCACCTTTCTGGCGATGGTCTATTCCGTCATCGTGGTGCCGGGTATGCTCGGTAAAGCGGGTTTCCCGCCGGCAGCGGTATTTGTCTCCACCTGTCTGGTTGCCGGCGTCGGCTCGCTGGTGATGGGCCTGTGGGCGAACCTGCCGCTGGCGATTGGCTGCGCCATCTCGCTGACCGCGTTTACCGCCTTCAGCCTGGTGCTGGGTCAGCAGATCAGCATTCCGGTCGCGCTGGGCGCGGTCTTTCTGATGGGCGTGTTGTTTACGGTGATTTCCGCAACCGGTATTCGTAGCTGGATCCTGCGTAACCTGCCGCAGGGCGTGGCGCACGGCACCGGGATTGGTATCGGCCTGTTCCTGCTGCTGATTGCCGCCAACGGCGTGGGCCTGGTTATCAAAAACCCGCTGGATGGTCTGCCGGTGGCGCTGGGTCATTTTGACAGCTTCCCGGTGATTATGTCGCTGATCGGGCTGGCGGTGATTATCGGCCTTGAAAAACTGAAAGTACCGGGCGGTATCCTGCTGACGATTATCGGCGTCTCGATTATCGGCCTGATCTTCGATCCTAACGTCCACTTCACCGGGATTTTCGCCATGCCGTCGCTGAGCGACGATAAAGGCAACTCGCTGATCGGTAGCCTGGATATCGTGGGCGCGCTGAACCCGGTCGTGCTGCCAAGCGTGCTTGCGCTGGTGATGACCGCGGTGTTTGACGCCACCGGTACTATCCGCGCGGTGGCCGGTCAGGCGAACCTGCTGGATAAAGACGGGCAAATTATTAACGGCGGCAAAGCGCTGACCACCGACTCCCTGAGCAGCGTTTTCTCCGGCCTGGTGGGCGCGGCACCGGCGGCGGTGTATATCGAATCGGCTGCCGGTACGGCGGCGGGCGGCAAAACCGGCCTGACGGCAGTGACCGTTGGCGTGCTGTTCCTGCTGATCCTGTTCCTCTCGCCGCTCTCCTATCTGGTTCCGGCATATGCCACCGCTCCGGCGCTGATGTACGTCGGCCTGCTGATGCTGAGCAATGTGGCGAAAATCGATTTCAACGACTTCGTCGACGCGATGGCGGGCCTGATTACCGCGGTCTTTATCGTGCTGACCTGCAACATCGTGACCGGTATCATGATCGGCTTTGCGGCGCTGGTGATTGGACGCCTGGTGTCCGGCGAATGGCGTAAGCTAAACTTGGGTACGGTGATCATCGCCGCGGCGTTGGTTATCTTCTACGCCGGCGGTTGGGCGATTTAACTTTTCCTGCTAACAACGGGCGGCTTTGGCCGCCCGCTTAATTTTTAAGCCACATCCTGTTTCCTTTTGCGTTAATCTGAGTAGCGTATTATGCCGAGACATGATGCCTCAGATGTAAAAAAAGAAACGCAGCAAACAGGGAACACATGGAAATATTCTTTACCATACTCATAATGACCCTCGTGGTCTCTCTCTCCGGGGTGGTTACACGCGTACTGCCCTTTCAGGTTCCACTCCCCTTAATCCAAATCGGCATCGGCGCGCTGTTGGCCTGGCCTACCTTCGGATTGCATGTCGAATTCGACCCTGAACTCTTTCTGGTTCTGTTCATTCCGCCGCTGCTTTTTGCCGACGGCTGGAAGACGCCGACCCGCGAGTTCATTGAGCATGGGCGAGAAATTTTCGGTCTGGCGCTAGCGCTGGTGGTGGTGACGGTGGTCGGTATTGGCTACCTCATCTACTGGATCGTTCCGGGTATTCCGCTGATTCCGGCTTTTGCTCTGGCGGCGGTACTGTCGCCAACGGATGCCGTGGCGCTGTCCGGGATTGTCGGCGAAGGGCGCATCCCGAAAAAAATTATGGGGATTTTGCAGGGCGAGGCGCTGATGAACGATGCCTCCGGCCTGGTCTCCTTGAAGTTTGCCGTTGCGGTGGCGATGGGCACGATGGTCTTTACCGTCGGCGGCGCGACGGTGGAGTTTTTCAAGGTGGCTGTCGGCGGTATTCTCGCGGGCTTCGTGGTCAGCTGGCTGTACGGGCGCTCGATGCGCTTCCTCAGCCGCTGGGGCGGCGATGAACCGGCGACGCAAATTGTGCTGCTGTTCCTGCTGCCGTTCGCTTCTTACCTGATCGCCGAGCATATCGGCTTTTCCGGAATCCTGGCGGCGGTCGCGGCGGGGATGACCATCACGCGTTCCGGGGTGATGCGCAGCGCGCCGCTGGCGATGCGCCTGCGCGCCAACAGCACCTGGGCGATGCTGGAGTTCGTGTTTAACGGCATGGTCTTCCTGCTGTTGGGCCTGCAGCTGCCGGATATTCTCTCCACTTCGCTGGTGGCCGCGGAAGCGGATCCCAACGTCGAAACCTGGATGCTGTTTACCGATATCATCCTGATTTATGCCGCCCTGATGCTGGTGCGTTTTGGCTGGCTGTGGACGATGCGCAAACTCAGCCAGCGTTTCCTGAAAAAGAAACCGATGGAGTTCGGCTCCTGGACCACGCGCGAGCTGCTGATCTCCTCCGTCGCCGGCGTCCGCGGGGCGATTACCCTTGCCGGCGTGCTGTCGATTCCCCTGCTGCTGCCGGACGGCAACGTCTTCCCGGCGCGCTATGAGCTGGTGTTCCTCGCTGCCGGGGTGATTCTGTTCTCGCTGTTCGTCGGCGTGATTGTGCTGCCGATTCTGCTGCGGCATATCGAGTCGAGCGATCATGTCCAGCAGCGCAAAGAGGAGCGTCTGGCGCGGGCGGCAACCGCGGATGTGGCGATTGTCGCGATTCAGAAAATGGAAGAGCGCCTGGCTGCGGATACCAAAGAGAATATCGATAATCAGCTGCTGACCGAGGTCAGTTCCAGGGTCATTGGTAACCTGCGTCGTCGCGCCGATGGGCGCAACGATGTTGAAACCTCGATGCTGGAAGAGAGCCTCGAACGCCGGTTCCGTCTGGCGGCGCTGCGCTCAGAACGCGGGGAGCTGTACCACCTGCGCGCTACCCGGCAGATCAGTAACGAGACGCTGCAGAAGCTGCTGCACGACCTCGACCTGCTGGAAGCCCTGTTAATCGAAGATCGCTAAACTTTTCCCGGTTCCCCGATGGCCTTCGCCGCTCGGGGAACCGGGATTTCACGATGCGCTAGCCGATGAACCCGCAACATTATGTACGCTATCATCACGGATTTTATTTGCCTGTGCGAAGAAAGGGAGTGCCTGGCAGATTAGAAGATCTGCGTAATTGCAGAGTAGTGAATAAAATAAAGGCGTTATCTTTTTAGAAACTGGATGAATTTTTTAGAGGTTTCAGAAAGAATGCCAAAATGAGTATAAATAAAGAAATCTCTTATGAAAATGGTATTTTCAATTGCTAGCGGTTTAATTAGGCCGGCGGTAAGTTCGAGGTGATATATCGGGGCTGGCATCGAGGTTAATAAATCACTGTTGCATATGAGGGATTTTATCGCGGATGATGAAGAGCATTCGATAATCGGTTTTGGCGGCGTCATGTTATTATCATGATAGACTTCGGTTAATATCTGCATAGGGGTGCTATCGTTTGGCGGCATAATCCACGAATATTCTTCAGTGTCCTGTAATTTCAAGTTTTTTTTGCCCTGTAACGGATGGTTGCTACGCGAAATAATCTGTATGCTATCCGTGAAGTTTATTTTTCCACGCTCGATGATTTTATCATTATGCGGCAACGGGCCGCATATGGCGATATCGATGTCATGAGTTAATAATGATTTAAAAAGCTCTGAATCTATGCGATCCTGGATCTTAATATAAATATCAGGAAAGGCCTGATGGAAGTTGTTTACTTTCTCGATAAAATGGCTGGATAGAAAACTGGATACGCAGCCAGCTCTGACTATTCCTTTCCCTGAACCATTAATAAGATCCAGTTCCTGGCGCGCTTTTCGCTCGGTGTTCATTAAGGTAATGGCATGAGGTAAAAAGGCCGTGCCCAGCTCGCTCAGTGAGACCCCATGCTTATGCCGTTCAAATAGCGTGGCATTCAAATCTGACTCAAGGCCGGATAACAGTCGGCTCAGGCCAGATTGCGTTATTCCAAGTTTGCTTGCCGCAAGAGTGAGGTTACCCTCTGAGGATACCATGATAAATGCCTGTATTTGCTTCATTTTTATAGACATGTCAAATACTCATTAAACGGTACGTTTTCGCATTGTATATCAATTTTATTCTATATTACTATCAATGGAAATTATGTAGACAGCATCAAGAAAATAAATTTTCCTGAAAGTGATGGGTAATTATTCATTAAACTAATTAATTGCTCATTGTAATCTTATATTCATGCCTGACGCGTAAGAATACAATGTGTGCCTGCGGGAGAAGTATCATGGCGATAGCGGGAAGGAGTCCTTAGTAAGAGTTTTAATCTGTTCGGCTTTAAATCACATATACCTGAAAATTGGTTCTGAAGAGAAATGACACTATGACAAATAACAGTATTCTCTTAATTCTTGGTGCCATCTTACCTGTAATAGTAACCGTTTTGCTTGGTTACATCAGCGGTAAGCGAAAAGATTTTGCGTGGGAGCAGGCTGGCGCGATAAATAAACTCGTCATGCTCTATGCTCTCCCCCTTAGTATTTTTAGTAATATGGTGATGACCCCGCGTAGTATTGTTATGAATATGGGGCCCGTTGCCGCCGCGATTATCGTTGCGCTAATTGTAAGTTTTTTAATTCCATTGCTTGTTGCGCGTTATATCTGCAGGCGGGATCTCTCTTTAAGCACGCTGCAGGCGCTGGCGATTGGTTCTCCTGCCGTTCCTTTTATTGGGACATCGGTGCTGGCTTTTTTATTTGGCACGGTAAGCGCATCGCTGATTACGGTATCAAGCATTACGCAAAACGTTTTTCAACTTCCGCTGGTTATGATATTAATGTCGTATGCTTCCGGCGACAAAAATAATACATCGTTTATCTCTAGCGTGATTAATGCTATTAAACAGCCGGTAGTCTGGTCGCCGGTTCTGGCTCTTATTATCGTGATAATGGATATCCATATTCCCGAGACCGTGGCCATGTCGTTAGGATTATTGGGTAAAGCAACCGGGGGACTGGCGCTGTTCTCGGCGGGTATTGTGCTCTATGCGCGTAGTGTAGTGATTACGCTGCCTACTATTATTACCGTTATAGCCAGAAATATTATCGTTCCCGGACTATGTTATTTCGCGCTGGTCGGCCTCGGTTTCTCAATGGAGCAAATTAAAGAAGTCGTATTGACGATGGCTATTCCAGTGGGATCGATTGCTATCATTATTGCAATGCAATATAAAACGGGTGAACAAGAAATGGCCTCGACCATGGCGTTGAGTATTATTGCCTCGATCCTGACCATGGGTGGATTCATCCTGTTAACCTTTTAATTATGCAGATAGAATAATCAGGTGAGAATATGCAATTAATTAATATATCTGCCGCGGAAATGATATTATATCGTTTGCAGGCGCTTGGCATTGAATTCATCTTTATCAATTCAGGAACGGATTATCCGCCGATGGTTGAGGCCTACTCTCGCTTAAAAAGCGAAGGGTGTTTGGTTCCTGAATTTGTTGTTTGCCCGCATGAAAACGCCGCGATTGGCATGGCCCATGGATACTATCTGGCAACCGGTAAAGTGCAAGCTGTGATGGTGCATACGAATGTCGGGTTGGCTAATGCCGCATGCGGGATTATTAATCTTGCCAATAGTAATATACCGGTAATCATTTTTGGCGGGCGCACGCCCATCAGTGAACATTCTCATTTCGGCTGCCGGAATACGCCTATCGGCTATGGCCAGGAAATGCGCGATCAGGCCGCGCTGGTTCGTGAATCGGTTAAATGGGATTTTGAATTGCGTTATGCCGATCAGGCCGGGGAACATGTCGATCGCGCCTGGGCGATTGCGAACTCTTTGCCCAAAGGACCGGTTTATTTAAGCTTGCCACGCGAGCCTTTGTGCGAAACTTTTGCCACCGACTCGGCCGCCCTGAACTGCCGCCCCTCCCAGCAGCCGATAAGTTTTTCCCCGGCTCCGGACTCGCTGTCAATGGCTGCCACGCTGATTGCCAACGCCAGGCACCCGGTTATCTTCTCGCAAAGAGGCGCAAGGACCCGGCAAGCCTTCGACCTGATTAGCACCTTCGTCGAACAGTGGGCGATTCCGGTGGTGGAATATTGGGGGACCGAGGTGACCATTTCCGCTGCCCATCCGATGTATGCCGGCAATGAGCCAGCTTACTGGTTGTCAAAAGCGGATGTGGTCATCGTCATTGACTCGCAGGCGCCCTGGATGATTGAGAGTATGAACGTTAATCCGGACTGCAAGGTTATTCAAATTGGTCCCGACCCGCTCTTCTCACGCTACCCGGTTCGCGGGTATCAATCTGATGTTAACCTGGCCGGTGAAACGGATACGATATTCAAATTACTGGATAATGCATTAAAACCTTATCTGGCGGAGAAAAGCGCGAGCGTCGAGGAGCGCTATTCCCATGTCGCTGCGCATAATAAAAAAGAAAGAACCACAAGAGATAACGTTGTTGATTCCGCAAACGCAGGGCCTATCGGCAAGCCATGGTTAAGCTATTGTCTGGGAGCGCTGGCTAATAAATACAACGGTAAAATCACATCTGAATTAACCACATTACCGCAGTTCGCCAACTTCATTCAGCCGGAAAGCTATTATCAGGAAGCACTCTCCGGCGGACTGGGTGAAGCATTCCCTATCGCCCTGGGATTACAGCTAGCCAATCGCGATGAATTAGTGATCGCCGCCGTTGGCGATGGTTCTTATCTGTTTTCCAATCCCGCGGTATGCCATCACATTGCCGAGGTAATGAAGCTTCCCGTGCTGGTTGTCGTTGGCAATAACGCTGGATGGGGCGCGGTGGCCGGTGGAACGCTGGCGCTATATCCGGACGGCTATGCGGCGAAAATGGATAAGGTTCCGGCGACATCATTTACGTTATCGCCCGATCTGGCAGCTATCGCTGCATCAAGCCGCGCGGCCGCGATGAAGGTAGATCGCGCTGAGGACTTACTCGATACCCTGGAGGAAGCCGTCAATATTATTCGTACTCAGAAGCGTTCGGTGCTGGTTGACGTCATTCTCGGGAAATAATACCTGACTGGCGGCCGCCGCCTTGTTGCTGGCGGTGGTATGCCAGAGATGACGACGCGTTCTCTTCTGGCTTTGGGGAAGGTTAATTAAGGAGATTGTATGACCGAGCATTGCGCTTTACCGGGATCGTTTAAGGCTGCCGTTGTCCGTCAGCCGGGCGGCCCTTTTGAACTGGAAACCGTCCAGTTAAATTCGCTTCAGCCTCATGAGGTCGTTGTTCGTATCGTGGCGACGGGGATGTGCCATACCGATATGGTTGCCCGCGATCGGCTCTATCCGATCCCGCAGCCTATCGTGCTGGGCCATGAAGGGGCAGGAGTGGTGGAGGCCGTCGGGGCGGAAGTACAAAAAGTGGTCCCCGGCGATCATGTCGTACTGACGTTTTTATCCTGCGGCGCTTGCCGTCCTTGTCTTGAGGGCGTGCCGGCCAGTTGTCAAAACTTTAATGCCCTGAATTTTTCCGGCCAGCGTAGTGATGGCAGCCATGCGCTATGCCACCATGGCAACCAAACGCTGCACGATCGCTTTTTCGGCCAGTCATCTTTCGCCGCGTTCTCCGTGGTCGATCAGCGTAATCTTGTTAAGGTTCGCCCGGATGCGCCGCTGGAGCTGCTTGGGCCGTTGGGTTGCGGTATCCAGACCGGCGCCGGAGCGGTGTTGAATGCATTAAAAGTAGCAGCCGGAAGCTCTTTTGCCGCCTTTGGCGGCGGAACGGTGGGATTAAGCGGCGTCATGGCTGCCTACGTCGCCGGGGCAACAACTATCATCGTCATTGACGTGGTTGAGGAGCGCCTGGCATTAGCGCGTGAGCTGGGTGCAACGCATGTGATTAACAGTAAGAAAGAAGATCCCGTTGAAGCTATCCGGCATATCACTGGCGATGGCGTTGACTTTAGCCTGGAGTCTACCGGGCGGCCTGAGATTGTCCGCGCCGCCGTTGAGGCGCTACGCCCACGTGGTATGTGCGGTATTGTCGGCGCCTCAAAAACCGGGACCACGTTCGCGCTGGATATGAATGATGTGATGCAAAACTGCAAGGTATTGCGCGGCATCGTTGAGGGCGACAGCATCCCGGATATATTTATCCCGCAGCTGGTTGAGCTGTATGTGCAAGGGCGTTTCCCCATTGATAAGCTGATACGTTTTTATCCCTTCGAGGAGATTAACCAGGCTGCTCACGATAGCGAGTGTGGGAAAACCATTAAACCCGTTATTCGAATCGGATAAAGGCAGGCTAGCGCAGCATACCTGCCGAGCTTTTGGCGAAAGGTATGCTTCCCACAAGATCTATCCAGCGATATCGTCGCTCAACCAAAATGCCTTACTACATTCCAGCCACGCCCGCGCGCTGTGCGACATATACACGCCTTCCCGCCAAATCATTCCCAGCTCCCAGCGCAGCTCGCTCTGTAATGGGATCCAGCAAAAGCTCCGCGGGTCGAGACGCTGGCAAATCGGTTCCGGCAAAATCGCAACGCCAATCCCTGTCTGCACCATGGCGGCCAGAAAATCCCACTGTCCGCTGCGCACGGCGATGCTCGGCTTGACGTCATGTTGAGCAAATAGCCGCATCAGCTGCTGGCTGAGGGCGAAATCCTCGTTGTAAATCACCAGCGGATACGCGGCGAGCGCTTCTGGCGACAATGACGCAATGCTTTCCCACTGCGCCGTCCTCGGCGTCAGCACGCAGAGCGGATGGCTGAACAGAGATAGCGTGGTCAGGCCGCTGGCCTCGTCAACCGGGAGCGCCGTCATGGCTAAATCCAGCTCGCCGTTGCTTACCGCTTGCTGCACGGTCAGCCCGCCAAATTCGGCGATTTTCAGTTCGACGCCCGCATAGCGCTGGCGAAAGCGGCTAATTGGTTCAGCCATCAGCATCCCGACCATCGGTGGGATGCCGAGGCGCAGCACGCCTTTATGCAGATGATTTATATCGCTTAGCTCCGACTCCAGCTGATGAAATTCGCCAAGAATAGCCTGCCCGCGCTCGAAAACCACCCTTCCGGTATCGGTCAGCAGCAGCCTGCGCCCGTCGCGGATCAGCAGGGTGCAGCTCAGCTCATCTTCCAGATTTTTTAGCATTTTGCTGATGGTGGGTTGCGTGACGAATAGTTTTTCCGCCGCGCGGGTAAAGCTTTGCTGGCGAACGACCTCGACAAAATAGCGCAGCGTTCGAATATCCATAATTATTCCCTGAGACTATACCTGTGATGATTTTAATTCATTTCTGCCGGGGCTGGCGGCTCTCTATACTGCCCGCCTGTCTTCTTTTTATGGAATGCCGCTCATGGCCTTTGCGCTGGCTCGCGTGACGCCTTGTATTATGCAACGCCTGCAGGTACCGGTTCAGGTCCTGATCTACGCCGGAGTGTTTGTCTGCGCTGAATATTTAGTTAACTGGCTGCATCTGCCGCTTCCGGCGAATCTGGTCGGCATGCTGATGCTGCTGGCGCTGATTGTTTGCCGCATTATCCCCCTAAACTGGGTACGGGCCGGCGCCCGCTGGCTGTTGGCGGAGATGCTGCTGTTTTTCGTGCCGGCGGTGGTGGCGGTCGTTAACTACGCGCAGTTGCTGATGGTTGATGGCTGGCGCATCTTTTTGGTGATTGGCTTAAGTACCATGATGGTGCTGGGCGCAACGGCGTGGGTGGTTGATAAAGTATATCGCTATGAAGTGAGCAGGATGAAACATGAGTGATTTTCAGCTAAGCGTCCTGTGTCTTCTGGTCACGCTGGGCCTCTATTTTTCCAACAAGCGGCTTTATCGTCGCTTCCATAAACTGCCCTTGATGCCGCTAGTTTTTACCCCGATTCTGCTGGTCATATTGCTGATTTTCGGTCATATCTCTTATCAATGCTATATGGGAGAGGCCCACTGGCTGCTGTGGCTTCTGGGGCCGGCGACGATCGCTTTTGCCGTACCGGTGTATGACAATCTGGCGATCATTAAGCGCCACTGGATGTCGCTGACTGCTGGAGTGACGACCGCATCGGTTGTCGCGGTCACCAGTTCGGTGTGGCTGGCGCGACTGTTTACCTTGCCCGATGAGATCCAGCGCAGCCTGGCGGTACGTTCGGTTACCACGCCCTTCGCGCTGGCGGCAGCCAAACCGCTGGGCGGCCAGCCTGATTTAGTCGCCCTGTTTGTCGTGGTTACCGGGGTATTTGGCATGGCGGTGGGCGATGTGCTGTTTCTGCGTCTTTCTATCCGCGAGGGGATGGCCAAAGGGGCAGGGTTTGGCGCGGCATCGCACGGCGCTGGTACCGCGCGTTCTTATGAGCTGGGGCCGCAGGAGGGCGTCATCGCCAGCCTGGTGATGATGCTTTCCGGGGTAGTCATGGTGCTGGCGGCGCCGTTGGTACGCTGGGCGCTGTTCTGACATCATTGAGCTCTTTTTGGCAGATGAGCCTGATGAGGGGTGATTTTTTGAATGCTTCTAATGACGAAGTTTAGCACTATGCGTTATTTTTCTTTTAGCGGTAATAATTCAATCAGTTGCGTGGATGATAGCATTTGGATGCGCTGGTGTTTTATTCTTAAATGTGTTCACGAATATTCTTAATGACTTTACGTTTTATTTGTAACTAAATGTGTCATTTTTGAAGGCATTTATTTGTTATTTGAATTTATATTAATTGTGATATTTTTTATGTGAATATGTGAGATTTATAATCACCTGATTTTATTTGATTATTTTTAAATTATATTTAATGGTTATTAATGTGAACTATTTATGATCCTGAAGGACACCTTATCTCATTCTTGAGGATTTCCCTGCGTTGAGTTATATTTGGGCTGTGAGCTTTTATTAATGAATGGATTCATGTGGAAGTAAAGCTCTTGTATTTTAGTGAATATAATGCAAGCGATTCATTCCCCTAAAATATACCGACGGTAGTTAAGTTGGTATCCAATCTCATTCGCTAATATATGCCCATAAACAATTGATGGATTGATTGTTCATCTGGATAAATAGGGGAATACAAATGAAAACCAATGTGAAAACGTTAGCTAAAATCCTGGCCTTATCTGCAGGATGCTCTCTGGTTGCAATGTCTCATGCGGATAACACCATAAAGTTCACCGGAACCGTTGCCGATACGACTTGTACCGCTACTATCGATAATGGCGTTACAGCTATTGAAATGGGCACTGTTTCGGTAGCAGATTTAAAAGCTAACACCTATAGCGCAGCAAAGAGTTTCTCTTTCACTTTGACCGGCTGCCCTACGGATGCTGGTGCACTGACTAAAGCCAAAATTACCTTTGGTGGTGAAGCAGATTCTTACAATAGTGATTATTTTAAAAACCAGGCTTCAGTGTCTCCAGCTACCAATGTTGCTGTCGCTATTTTTGATAACGCCGGAAATTTACAGAAGAACAATACCGAAGGTTCTGATGTGGATATTTCCACTGGCGAAGCCACCGTTCCGTTTACCGTAAAAATGGCTAAGTCTGGCGCCGCCGACCCAACTAAAGGTCCGGTAAGTACAACAGTAACTTATAACGTCACCTATTATTGATTAAGTGATAAATACATAAAGGGAAAGCAACTGCTTTCCCTGTTTGGACACGGTTATGAACAGATTATTATGCTTTTTCTTATTTTTTTTCTGCATTTCAGTATCGCAGGCGAGCGTGGTCGTTGGCGGTACGCGAGTTATTTTCGATGGAACAAAAAAGACCACGACGGTATCTGTTCAAAATAAAGATAATGTAACAAATATAGTGCAATCCTGGATCTCTATCGTTGATGATACCTCACCTGCGAAAGATTCATTTATTACTACCCCCCCTCTGTTCAGATTGAAAGCGGGCGAGCAGGGGTTTGTTCGCATTCTCCGCTCGGGTAAACCCCTGCCGGAAGATCGGGAATCTATGTTTTGGCTCAACGTTAAAGGGATTCCGGCCATGGACAACGAACCAGACAAAAACATGGTGCAATTTGCAATTAATTCCCGGATTAAGCTTATTTATCGGCCCGCTGCCCTAAAAAACGCGATTCCGGAAAATTTCTCTGAAAAACTGCGGTGGTCCAGTGAAGGAAGAGAAATCAAAGTGAAAAATAACTCTCCATTATATATGAATTTCTCCGCAATTTATATTAATGGCAAGGCGCTACCTGAGGCGTGGTTTGTCGCTCCTTATTCAACAATAAAAATACCGGTAGCAAGTGCAACTTCGTCTGGGAAAAGAGAAGTCACATGGAGTGTGATCAATGATTATGGTATGTCAGGGCCGAAATATACCGCCATCATCCAATAACGTAAGATGGAATCATGCATTTTCATTGAAAAGCAGCTATGTCGCCATCCTCTGCTGTCTTGGCGCACTTCCGTTATCGACTTCCGCTGGGGAATATTTTAATCCCCACTTACTTGAAGTCAATGAAACCGGCGCATCAGTCGTAGATTTATCCTATATTTCCCAGGCAAGCGTGCCTCCCGGTAAATATAACCTCGATGTCTATATTAACGAAAAATTTATTACCTCTGAATCTATCGTTTTTAAGCCGCAAAATGAAGGTGATGGCGCTTCTGCTCAGCCTTGTATCAGCGTAGCGCACCTGAAAGATTGGTCGATTAAAGTTGAAGACTACCCTGCGCTCACGGTGGCGGGCTCTGAATGCGCAAAATTGTCTGCGATCCCGGGATGGGAGACCTCGGTCTTGCTTCCACGCCAGCGAATCGATTTTACATTACCGCAGGTCGCCCTGCGGCACCGTCCGCAGGGTTACGTCCCGGAAAGCCTGTGGCAGCAGGGTATCACTGCCGGGCTGCTAAATTACAACATTTCCGGGCAAAAAACCGATCCGCGGCACGGTGGTGAATCGACATCCAGCCAGTTTGTCAGCTTGCAGCCGGGGCTGAACGTAGGGCCGTGGCGTTTACGCAATTACAGTACCCTTAATCATAATGAGGACGGCAACCAGTGGGACTCCGTCTATAGCTATATTTCTCGCGATATCCATGCCCTGAAAGGCCAACTGATATTAGGGCAGACTTATACTTCATCAGGCATCTTTGACAGCATTAGCTTCAGCGGTTTGCAGTTGAACTCTGATAAAGAGATGCTGCCGGACAGCATGAATGGTTTTGCTCCCGTGATAAAAGGGATCGCCCGTACTACGGCGGACGTTACGGTCTATCAGAACGGATACAGCATCTATAAAACCACGGTCTCTCCTGGAGCATTCGAGATAAACGACCTTTACCCCACCGGGAGCGCGGGCGATCTCTTTGTTAAGGTGAAAGAATCTGATGGTAGTGAACAGAGCTTTGTTGTGCCTTTTGCCTCGCTGGCGATTCTGCAGCGAGAGGGGCAGGTAGAATATGCTTTCAGCAGCGGGAAAACTCGCTCCGGAAGCTCAGGCGGAAAAGAATTCAATTTCCTGCAGTCTACCGTCGCCTGGGGGGCATTGAGCAACGTCACGCTGTACGGTGGTTTTCAGCAGCTGGAAGATAAATATAGCAATGCGCTGCTGGGGGCCGGGTTTAATCTGGGTTCTGTCGGCGCGCTCTCATTTGATGCTTCCCAGTCTTGGGCTGAGATAAAAGAAAACCCGGAAGCGGATAAAACCTCTTCCAGCGAGGGGCAGTCTTACCGCGTGCGGTTTAGTAAAGACTTTCCATTAACGGGAACCAACTTTTCCGTCGCAGGGTATCGCTATTCAACGCATGGTTATTACTCTTTGCAGAATTTCATCGATAACGCGACAGCTAATAGCAGCTGTTGTTCATCAAACGGGCGGACGAAAAATCGCTTTGACGCCTCGGCCTCGCAGATTCTCTCAGGCTTTGGTTCACTCTCCCTGTCGCTGGTAAGCGAGTCTTACTGGGATGATTCACGTATGGAGTCACTGGGTGTCAGTTACAGCAATACCCTTGGGCAGGTGTCATATTTCATCAACTACTCCTATAACCGAAATGTGCAAAGCTCCAGCCAGAACAGCGACAGTTCGCCATCCAGCGATAATATTATCTCGCTCACGGTGAGCGTACCGTTTGGCGCGAATACCTCAGCCAACTACAACATGAACAGCAGCCGGATGGGGGACACTACCCACAGCCTTGGTTTGAGCGGCGCGGCTTTTGCGGACCGATCTCTGAACTGGAATGTGCAGGAAGGGTACAACGCCAGCGACAAGAGCACCTCAGGCAACGTCAGCCTGAACTACCAGGGGTCTAAAGGCGAGGTGGCCGCCGGATATGGCTATGACAGCTATAGCTCTCACTATAATTACTCGCTGCGCGGCGGGATGCTCGCGCACTCCGGTGGAATAACGCTATCCCGTTATCTTGGAGAGAGCGTGGCGCTGATTGAAGCCCCCGGCGTCAGCGATGTGGCGGTACGAGGCCAGACCAACGTCATGACCGATTCCGCCGGATACGCTGTCGTGCCTTTTGTCCGGCCCTATCACGAAAATAGTCTCTCCCTTGATGAGCAGCAGGTCTCAGGAGCGGAAATTGATAACATCGTCAGAACGGTGGTACCGACGCGTAACGCTATCGTCAAGGTTAAATATGATACTTGGATTGGCTATAAGGCAATGATGACCCTGCGCTTTGGTAACAAAGAAGTGCCTTTTGGCGCGATCGTTTCACTGAGTGATGAAAGCCAGGATGCTAAAGAGAGCAGAAGCGCTATTGTGGGTGATGCCGGGCAGGTCTATCTGACGGGTCTACCAGAAAAAGGCCGCATGTTGGTGAAATGGGGCGATGAACAGAATTCCCAATGCCGTTTTAATTATGATTTTTCAGGCAATAAATCAACCGACGATATTATTTTTTATCAGGCGAACTGTCGATGAGTAATCTATGAATAGACACCCTATTTTAACGGCGGGAATGAAGTACGCTTCACGGGCGAGGAATATCGCTCTTTTGGTATTATGCTGTACTATTCAGCTCTTCGTGAGCGCTGCGGCCTGGGCCTATGATGCCAATAGCACCGTGAATTTTAATGTTACCGGCACGATAGAAGAACCCTCCTGTGAGGTGTCGATAAAACCGTCTGAAAATATCGACTTAGGTACGGTATCTTATCAACATATGACCGGAAAAGCGGGCGCTAATAGCGAAAACGTCCCTGTTTATCTTCAGTTTGAAAATTGCGCTCAAGGTACAGCCTCGGTCACTATTACCTTCAGCGGCTCGGGGTATGATAGTACTTATTCAATGATATATAAAAATGCCCAGACCGATAGTAGCGGAGCGAAAGGCGTTGGTTTACAGCTATTTAGCCTCAAGGATTCAAAGTCTCTGGGGCCAGGTGATCAATATATCTACACATTCAGTGACGGCGAGGGCGGTCACACTTTTGACATGATTGCCAGAATGTATACCCCCTATGGCCAGATAACTGCCGGGGGCGTAATTTATGCCGCGACATTTAATGTGTCTTACAAATAATGCATAACGTGCAGGGAAAGATATGTTTAAGACTATTTTATTACTACTGGCGTTAGGCTTCCCTATTTATGGCTGGTCATGCGATACGGGCACTAATTATGGCGATGTGTCGATGACGAATCTACCTGAAAAAATATTGATTAATGCGGGAAGCTACTCGGCAGGAACGATTCTTTATGATTCAGGGCAAATAACGCGTTCGCAAACCAGCGTGCTTAACTGTCAAAGGAATATATACGCTCAATTTGCATGGTCTTCCGGGAATATCGTCTCATCTGTTAGCGATGGAATATATTCGACTAACGTACCAGGTATCGGTCTGCGGGTAAAAGTGTGGTTAAATATTACCGGGGAATATAATGGCGATTCTGATGATTTTAATGCCGATTATAGCCAACATTATATCGGTGATGCAGACATGTATTTGGGAAAACCAACTGGATTTCTTGATAGTTGGGCCGGCACAAATTATACGCCAAAATATCAGCTGCAGCTGGTTGCTACTGGCGGAGCGATAGCCAGCAATAGCGCCCTGACGTTGAAGGACCCCGTCTCATCGGTTTCGATTAGAGATGGCAATAATACGATGGTTATTTCTCAACTGCACGTGAGCGGTACGACAAAAATCCAGCTGACGCCGATGGGCTGTACAGCGAGCACAACCGCGCTGAATTTTCCGATGGGCTCAGTTAACTCGAACGCGTTCAATCTCTCTGCTAAAGCCGGTTTTGCTCAGCAAACGCTTACCCTGAGCTGCGAGCCAGGAACCAACGTGACGATGCGTATTACGGCGACAGAAGCGGAAGGTGATAACCCTGATCATACCGTGATTGCGTTAACGCCTGGCGACAATGTCGCGACCGGCGTGGGGGTGCAGTTGAATATCAACGGCGCGCCGCTATCCGTAAACAATTCTACATACAGGGTCTTCGATGCCGTCAACAGAACGACGGTGACGAATCCAGGCGCAGAGTCTAGCTATACGATATTTTCTAACCCTGATAATCCGGGTGGCGCGGCGGCATCGAATTCATTAACGTTTACGACTAACTATTATAAAACCGGCTCTGAAATAACACCGGGAACGGCCAATGCCAGCGGAACGATAACCTTTAGCTATAATTAGAGTAAAGCGTTCCCCGACCATCGGGCCGGGGAACCGGTGTGATTAATGCGCCTGACCTTTCTCGATACCAATCCCGGTCTGCGAACGGATAAACTGGGCGCGGAACAGCTCGCGCTCGCGCGATCCTTCCGCGGAATTATCGGTTGCGGAGAAGAACCAGATACCGATGAAGGCAACGGCGATAGAGAACAGTGCCGGATATTCATACGGGAATATCGCCTTCTCGTGACCGAGGATCTGTACCCAGATTGTTGGGCCGAGGACCATCAGTATCACCGCGGTCAGCAGACCCAGCCAGCCGCCAATCATCGCTCCGCGGGTGGTCAGCTTCGACCAGTACATCGACAGGAGGATAATCGGGAAGTTACAGCTGGCGGCGATGGAGAACGCCAGGCCGACCATAAAGGCGATGTTCTGATTCTCGAACAGAATGCCCAGCAGAATCGCCACTACGCCAAGGATCAGCACGGTAATCTTCGAGACCTTCAGCTCCTGACGTTCGGTCGCGCCTTTACGGAACACGTTCGCGTACAGGTCGTGAGAGACCGCCGAAGCGCCCGCCAGCGTTAAACCGGCCACCACCGCCAGAATGGTAGCGAAGGCGACGGCCGAGATAAAGCCGAGGAACAGATTGCCGCCGACCGCGTCCGCCAGATGCACCGCCGCCATGTTGTTGCCGCCAATAAGCTGACCGGCCGCATCTTTGAACGCTGGATTCGCCCCCACCAGCATGATCGCGCCGAAGCCGATGATAAAGGTCAGAATATAGAAGTAACCCATAAAACCGGTGGCGTAAAACACGCTCTTACGCGCTTCTTTAGCGTCGCTTACGGTGAAGAAACGCATCAGAATATGCGGCAGGCCCGCGGTACCGAACATCAGCCCGAGGCCGAGCGACAGCGCCGATATCGGGTCTTTCACCAGTCCCCCTGGGCTCATAATCGCTGCGCCTTTCGGGTGGACCGCCATCGCTTCGCTGAACAGATTATTGAAGCTGAAGCCGACGTGCTTCATCACCATAAAGGCCATAAAGCTGGCGCCGAAAAGCAGCAGGACCGCTTTGATAATCTGCACCCAGGTGGTGGCGAGCATGCCGCCAAAGAGCACGTAGAGCACCATCAGCACACCGACCAGGACGACCGCAATGTGGTAGTTGAGGCCGAACAGCAGCTGGATAAGCTTACCCGCGCCGACCATCTGGGCGATCAGATAGAGCGCCACCACCACCAGCGAACCGCAGGCGGAGAGGGTGCGAATCGGCCCCTGTTTAAGACGATAGGACGCCACGTCGGCAAACGTATAGCGCCCGAGGTTACGCAGGCGTTCGGCGATCAGGAATAAAATGATCGGCCAGCCGACGAGGAAACCGAGCGAGTAGATCAGCCCGTCGTAGCCGGAGGTGTAAACCAGCGCGGAAATGCCGAGGAACGAGGCCGCTGACATAAAGTCGCCGGCAATCGCCAGCCCGTTCTGGAAACCGGTGATATTGCCGCCCGCGGTGTAGTAATCGCTGCGCGAACGTACGCGTTTTGACGCCCAGTAAGTGATATAGAGCGTCAGGGCGACGAATATCAGGAACATGATAATCGCCTGCCAGTTGGTCGGCTGGCGCTGTACCGCGCCGGTGATAGCATCCGCGGCATTGGCGGTAAAAGGGAGCGTGGCGGCGAGCGCCGTCAGGACTTTCTTCATGATGCTTTAACCTCGCTGAGAATGCTCTTCGTCAGCCGATCAAATTCACCATTTGCCCGCCAGACGTATATTCCGGTTAATACGAAAGAGATAACGATCACGCCGATACCAATCGGAATACCCCGGGTGACGCTGGTGCCCGCATGCAGCGGTGTGCCCAGCCAGCCAGGGGCGAAGGCGATAAGCAGAATAAAGCCCACATATATCACCAGCATAATCAGTGACAGGATGGCGGCAAACCTTTGCCGGGCTGCAACAAGCTCCTTAAAATGCGCACTATTTTCTATCCGCTGACAAATCTGATCGTTCATCGTAGCGTCTCCAGAGGTTCCCTTTTGTCATTCACGCGCCGGTCGTCGGCAACACTCATCCGCCCGGCAGCTAACTGTCGGGAATCAGCCTGTTTACCGCATTCCTGCTACCTGAAATCCTTCGGGAGTATGTATTTATGTCCTCTCCCCCGAAGGGAAGAGGGTGTAGGGGATCGGTTGGTTTACGATGGCATCGCGATGGCCTGCTTCTCTTCGAGCAGTTTTTCCACCACGCCCGGATCGGCAAGCGTTGAGGTATCGCCGAGATTACTGGTATCGCCCGCGGCAATTTTGCGCAGAATACGGCGCATAATTTTGCCCGAACGGGTTTTCGGTAAGGAATCGGTCCAGTGCAGCACGTCCGGCGTCGCCAGCGGTCCGATCTCTTTACGTACCCAGTTGCGTACCTCGGCGTAGAGCTCTGGCGTCGGTTCTTCGCCATGGTTGAGGGTCACGTAGGCATAGATGGCCTGGCCCTTAATGTTATGCGGAATGCCGACCACCGCCGCTTCGGCGATTTTCGGATGCGACACTAGCGCCGATTCAATTTCGGCGGTACCCAGACGGTGGCCGGAAACGTTCAGCACGTCATCGACGCGACCGGTGATCCAGTAGTAGCCATCTTCGTCACGGCGCGCGCCGTCGCCGCTGAAGTACATATTTTTAAAAGTGGAAAAATAGGTCTGCTCGAAGCGTTCGTGGTCGCCAAAAAGCGTGCGCGCCTGACCCGGCCAGGAGTCCGCGATCGCCAGGTTGCCCTCGGTCGCACCTTCCAGCGGCGTGCCTTCATTATCTACCAGCACCGGCTGGACGCCGAAGAAGGGACGCGTGGCGGAGCCGGCTTTTAGCTCGATGGCGCCGGGCAGCGGGGTGATCATAAAGCCGCCGGTTTCGGTCTGCCACCAGGTATCCATCACCGGGCACTTCTCGTTGCCGATTTTCTTCCAGTACCACTCCCAGGCTTCCGGGTTAATCGGTTCGCCGACGGAGCCGAGTATGCGCAGGGAAGAGCGGTCGGTACCTTCGATAGCCTTATCGCCTTCCGCCATCAGCGCGCGGATCGCCGTAGGGGCGGTATAAAGAATGTTGACCTGATGCTTATCCACCACCTGGCACATGCGCGCCGGGGTCGGCCAGTTCGGTACGCCTTCGAACATCAGCGTCGTCGCGCCGCAGGCCAGCGGGCCATACAGCAGGTAGCTGTGACCGGTGACCCAGCCGACGTCGGCGGTACACCAGTAGATGTCGCCCGGATGGTAGTCGAACACGTATTTAAAAGTCGAGGCCGCATAGACCAGGTAGCCGCCAGTGGTGTGCAGCACGCCTTTTGGCTTACCGGTGGAACCGGAGGTATACAGGATGAACAGCGGATCTTCGGCGTTCATCTCTTCAGGCTGGTGTTCCGCGCTGGCTTTCTCAATCAGATCGCTCCACCACAGGTCGCGCCCTTCCTGCCAGTCGATTTTGCCGCCGGTACGCTTGAGCACCACCACGTTTTCGATACTTTTGACGTTCGGATTCTTCAGCGCGTCATCGACGTTCTTCTTCAGCGGGATCGCGCGACCGGCGCGCAGCCCTTCATCAGCGGTGATCACCAGGCGGGAGTTTGAATCGATAATACGTCCGGCGACCGCTTCCGGCGAGAAGCCGCCGAAAATCACCGAATGGATAGCGCCGATGCGGGCGCAGGCCAGCATGGCCACCGCCGCTTCCGGCACCATCGGCATATAGATAGCGACAACATCGCCCTTTTTAATGCCGAGATCGAGCAGGACGTTGGCAAAGCGGCAGACATCGCGGTGTAGCTCGCGATAAGTGATGTTTTTGCTCTGGCTGGCGTCATCGCCCTCCCAGACGATGGCCGTCTGGTCGCCGCGCTCCGCCAGATGGCGATCGAGGCAGTTAGCGGCGAGGTTCAGCGTGCCGTCTTCGTACCATTTAATCGAAATATTGCCCGGCGCGAATGAGGTGTTTTTCACGCGCGTGTAGGGTTTCATCCAGTCAAGGATTTTGCCCTGCTCGCCCCAGAAGGCATCAGGGTCGGTGACGGACTGCTGATACTGCGCCTGGTACTGTTCCGGGTTAATCAGGCAACGTTCCGCAATAGTAGCGGGAATAGGGTGTTTATGTATTTGGCTCATGGCTTTTTTTCTCCTGTAGGTTGTTAAATATATGTCAAATAAACGTTAATAGTAGGGGCTTTGGCGGCTTTGTTTGCTATTTGGGGGGCAGATCACGCAATAAATAAATTGAATGAAAAGCAATCAAATGAAACTTTGAGGTGAAATAATTTCAGAAATGGATTTATAGAAATTGAATATATTAAATATTTTTTATAACAAATACTTATGCAACATAAGGTGGGGATATTAGCGGGTTTATGCATAAAATCAGAGTAAACCGCTGTTCTTAAAGACTTGCGCAGCATGCCGTGCAAATGATACTGATATTGCGCGTTAAATAACCCTATAAAGCAACGCAACACAATTCATACCCCTTTCAGTGGGCGCCATTACCTCCTGGAATGGTGCCTTTCATTGAGGAAGTCTGTAGTGAAGAAAAAAACAAAAGTCAGCCTGGCCTGGCAAATTTTGCTGGCCCTGGTGCTGGGCATACTTCTGGGCAGTTACCTGCATTACCACGCCGAAAGCCGTGATTGGCTGATCTCGAATCTGCTGACCCCGGCGGGCGATATCTTTATCCATCTGATTAAAATGATCGTCGTACCGATCGTTATTTCGACCCTGGTGGTCGGTATTGCGGGCGTGGGCGATGCGAAGCAGCTGGGCCGTATCGGCGCGAAAACCATTATCTATTTTGAAGTGATCACCACGGTGGCTATCGTGCTGGGGATTACCCTGGCCAACGTCTTCCAGCCGGGGAGCGGGATCGATATGTCGCAGCTGGCGGCGGTGGATATTTCAAAGTATCAAAACACCACGGCGGAAGTGCAGAGCCACGCGCATGGCCTGATGGGCACGATCCTCTCGCTGGTACCGACCAATATCGTGGCCTCGATGGCGAAAGGCGACATGCTGCCGATCATCTTCTTCTCGGTGCTGTTTGGTCTCGGCCTCTCCTCGCTGCCCGCCACCCACCGCGAACCGCTGGTTACGGTGTTCCGCTCTATCTCTGAAACCATGTTCAAAGTGACGCACATGGTGATGCGCTATGCGCCAGTCGGCGTGTTCGCGCTGATCTCGGTGACCGTGGCGACCTTCGGCTTCGCTTCGCTGTGGCCGCTGGCGAAGCTGGTGATTCTGGTTTACTTCGCGATCCTGTTCTTCGCGCTGGTGGTTTTAGGCATCGTGGCGCGGGTGTGCGGACTGAGCATCTGGACCCTGATCCGCATTCTGAAGGATGAGCTGATTCTGGCCTACTCTACCGCCAGCTCCGAGAGCGTGCTGCCGCGTATTATTGAGAAGATGGAAGCCTATGGCGCGCCGGCGTCGATCACCAGCTTCGTGGTGCCGACCGGCTACTCGTTTAACCTCGATGGCTCAACGCTGTATCAGAGCATTGCGGCGATCTTTATTGCCCAGCTGTACGGTATCGACCTCTCCATCTGGCAGGAAATTACCCTCGTGCTGACGCTGATGGTGACGTCGAAAGGGATTGCCGGCGTGCCGGGCGTCTCCTTCGTGGTGCTGCTGGCGACGCTGGGCAGCGTGGGCATTCCGCTGGAAGGTCTGGCCTTTATCGCCGGCGTTGACCGTATCCTTGATATGGCGCGTACCGCGCTGAACGTGGTGGGTAACGCGCTGGCGGTGCTGGTTATCGCCAAGTGGGAACATAAATTTGACCGCAAAAAAGCGCTGGCGTATGAGCGTGAAGTGCTGGGCAAATTTGATAAAACGGCGCAATAAAACAGCAGGCCCGGTGACATCGCACCGGGCTTTTTCTTATCGTTTACTGATCCTGTCGAACTCTTCACAGCCGGTATCAAACCCCTCCTGACAGCTGACGTTGAGCCAGTGCAGCGCTTTTTGCTTGTTCGGTTCGATAAAGCCTTTTTCTCCCTGCTGGAAAAGCATCCCGGCCCAGTACTCGGCGTAGCCGGTGCGGGAGAGGGCGGAGCTCTCTTTGAAATACTGCGTCGCTTTTGCGTCATCCTCCGGCGGATGAACGCCGCTGGCGTAGATCAGCCCCAGCAGCATCTGGGCATCGACGGCGGAGTCGCTTTCCGGATCCTGGGCGGCATGCTGTAACAGGGAGATGGCGTGCGGATAGTTCGGCGTACCGGCCTGCTGATTTACCAGCACCCGGGCGAGGACTATTTCTCCCGCCCTGCTACCCGTCTGGATGGATTTTTCCGCCAGCGCTTTCGCCTGGAGATAGTCGGCCTGCTGCGGGTTACGGATTTTGAGCTGGGCCAGCAGCGCCAGCGCATCGCCGTCGCCGTTGTCCGCCGCTTTCTGCGCCCAGTATTCGGCCTGCGGAAAATCGCCGAAGCTAACGTAGGTATCCGCCAGGTAATACTGCGCGCGCGGGTCGCCCGCTTCGGCCTGCGGTTTGTATTGGCTGCCGGGTTCCATGGCGCCTGCGGCGACGCTTGCCATCACCAGCAGTAAAAAGAGGTATTTCATTTTTTATTATCGGTAGAGGACATAGCGAGCAGTATAAAGGCAGGTGAAGGAGAAGAAAACGACGGGAACTTGTGGGGAATACTTATGTTTTACCCGAAGAGTCGTGCCGTCTGTTTCCCGGGGGCGGCGTAAACGCCTTGCCCGGGCTACGGATTCTGTAGCCCGGACAGGTGCGAAGCGCCGCCTCCGGGGAGGCGGCCTGATTAGCCCAGCGCGCTTTCGCGCAGACGGGTTTTCAGCTTGTTGTACTCGTCAATCACGTACTGCTCGGCGGCCCGCTGGTCGGCAATCGGCTCAATGTTGACGGCGCAGTACTTGTACTCCGGGGTTTTGGTTATCGGGCTCAGGTTCTCGGAAACCAGCTCGTTACAGGCGCCAATCCACCACTGGTAGGTCATATAAACCGCCCCTTTATTTGGGCGATCGCTGACCTGCGCGCGGGTGATGATTTTGCCTTTACGCGAGTTCACCCACACCAGCGCTTCATCCTCAATGCCTAAACGCTCGGCATCGGCGGTGTTGATCTGCGCGTAGCCCGGTTCATCCGCCAGCGCGGCCAGCGCCGCACAGTTGCCGGTCATCGAACGACACGAGTAGTGGCCGACTTCACGCACCGTCGACAGCACCATCGGATACTCGTCGGTGAGCTTGTCAATCGGCGCGACCCAGTCGCAGGTGAAGAACTGCGCCAGACCGTTCGGGGTATCAAACTTCTCTTTAAACAGATAAGAGGTCCCCTGGTCAGCGTCGGACTCATCGCGGCATGGCCACATCACGTAGCCCAGCTCGCCCATTTTCTCGTAGGTAGCGCCGTAGAAATCCGGGCACAGATGACGCAACTCGTCCCAGATCTCCTGGGTGTTGTTGTAGTGCATCTTATAGCCCATACGGGTGGCGATTTCGCTGATGATCTGCCAGTCGGTTTTCAGGTCCCACTTCGGCTCTACCGCTTTAAAGAAGCGCTGGAAGCCGCGGTCCGCTGCGGTATAGACGCCTTCATGCTCGCCCCACGAGGTGGACGGCAGGATGACGTCGGCCGCTGAGGCGGTTTTGGTCATGAAAATATCCTGGACGATAACCAGTTCCAGATCGTCGAAAGCCTTACGCACGGCGGACAGCTCGGCGTCGGTCTGGAGTGGATCTTCCCCCATGATGTACGCTGCCCGCACTTCGCCGTGCGCCGCGCGGTGCGGCAGCTCGCTGATGCGATAGCCGGTATGTTCCGGCAGGCTTTCAACGCCCCAGGCTTTGGCGAACTTCTCGCGATTTTCCGGGAACTTGACGTACTGATAGCCCGGATAGGTATCCGGCAGCGCGCCCATATCGCAGGCGCCCTGAACGTTGTTCTGGCCACGTACCGGGTTAACGCCGACGCTCGGCTTGCCGAGGTTGCCGGTCAGGATCGCCAGGCTGGTCAGCGAACGCACGGTCTCCACGCCCTGATAGAACTGGGTCACGCCCATCCCCCACAGGATCGCGGCGGACTTCGCGTTGGCGTACATGCGGGCGCAGGCGCGGATCTCCTGAGCGCTGACGCCGGTAATCTCTTCCACCGACTCCGGCGTATAGCCTTCGACGATTTTGCGATACTCTTCGAAGCCCTCGGAACGGCTGGCGACGAAGGATTTATCGTAGAGATCCTCTTCGATAATGACATGCCCGATGGCGTTGAGCAGCGCGATGTTCGAGCCGTTTTTCAGCGCAATGTGCATATCGGCGATGCGCGCAGTTTCGATTTTACGCGGATCGCAGACGATGATTTTCGCCCCATTGCGTTTGGCGTTAATCACGTGATTCGCCACAATAGGGTGTGAATCTGCCGGGTTGTACCCGAAGATAAACACGAGGTCGGTGTTGTCGATCTCGGTGATGGCATTACTCATAGCGCCGTTACCGACCGATTGGTGCAGACCTGCAACCGAAGGGCCGTGTCAGACGCGAGCGCAGCAGTCAACGTTATTGGTACCAATAACGGCGCGCGCGAATTTTTGCATCACATAGTTGGTTTCATTACCCGTCCCACGGGACGAACCGGTAGTCTGAATCGCGTCCGGGCCATACTTCTCTTTAATGGCGCTGAGACGAGTGGCGACGTAGTCGAGCGCCTCATCCCAGGAGACGGATTCCAGTTTGCCGCCGCGCTGGCGACGGATCATGGGGGTTTTTAGGCGCGGGGTCAGGATCTGGGTATCGTTAATAAAGTCCCAGCCATAATAGCCTTTCAGACACAGGGTACCCTGGTTGGTTTTCCCCTGTGCCGCCTCAGCCCGGACGATTTTGCCGTTATCGACCACCAGGTTAATTTTGCAACCTGATGCGCAATACGGGCAAACCGTGACGACTTTTTTCATCGGTCTTGCTCCAGTTAATCAATTGGCGCACACGCGCTATCGCGCCATCAATATGCATCTTCTATGCCATGTTTTCATTGTGGGTATCGACTGATAATACGTCGTTTTTTTGGGCGAAATGATGACGAAAAGCAGGCTATCGTCAGTTTTGACGTGTCGATGAAAATACCGCGCGACGGACGTCACGCGGCGTGAGGGTTATTTTTTGGCTACCGGCGCCTGGTAGCCGCCGCCCAGCGTTTTGATCAGCTGAATACTCTGAACTACACGCCGGGAATCGAGTATCAGTAACGACATCTCTTCCGCCAGCACCGGCAGTCTGGCTTCGGTCGCCAGCAAACGGCTGCTAAGCCCGCGTTTATAGGCCGCTTCGGCGGCGGCTTGGGTGTAGCGGAAAGCGCTGACCCGCTCAGCCTGCATTGTGCGCTCATCGTTCAGCGTTTGCAGGCGCGTGCCGTTGATAGCGACATCGCGCACGGCGTCGAGCACCGACTGGTTATAGCGCTCAATCAGCATGTTGCTGGAGGCGCGGGTGCTCTCAAGGTTCGCATTCAGGCGTCCGCCATCAAACAGCGGCAGCGTCAGGCCAGGAATAAAGTTGATCTGCTTGCTGCGGTTTTCGAACAGTTTATCCAGGTGAATGGAATCGACGCCGAAGAACGCTTTGATATCAAAGCTCGGGTAGAACAGGGCGCGCGCGGCGTTCACCTGATTCAGCGAAGCCTGGACATACCAGCGCATAGCCTGTAGATCCGGACGTCGGGCCAGCAAATCGTAGGAGAGCGTAGCTGGAATACCGGTTTGCACCCGCGGCAGAGATACGGGCTTGATCGCAGGGAGATCGCCAGCCCCCGCGCCGATCAGGGCGCGCAGAGTTTCACGAGTTTCGACGATCTGCCCTTTTACCGCGGCGATCTGTTTATCGACCGCCAGCACCTGCGCTCGGGCGCCGTGATAAGGCACCTGCGCCTCCAGGCCATGGGCAACCTTACTCTGGTGCGCTTCTACCGCATACTCAATGACTTCGCGGGTTTGTTGCAACAGGTCGAGCATCTGATAGCTGGCCTGCATGCTGTAGTAAAGCTGAGCGACGCCGGTGGAGATCGCCAGCTCTACGGTGGCTGTCTCGGCGACGGCGGCGTTTTGCGCGCCGATAGCCGCAGCAACGGCAGAACGGTGGACGCCCCATAAATCCAGATCCAGACCGGCGAGCAGCCCAACGGTGCCCTCGGTATAGTAGGGGCCGTCCATCGGCATGAGCCGACTGTCGGATTGGTCGGCGAACGGGCCAAGGAAACCATTGGTCGAAACGCGCTGGCGGTTGAGCATCCCCATGGCGGCAACCTGAAGCTGCGTACCGGCTTCCAGCAGATCGGCCTGCGATTGCGCTTTTTCTTCACGCAGTTTCGCTTCGGCAAGCGTGTGTGACCCGGAAAGCGAGCGCTGAATTAAGGCGTCCAGCTGCGGGTCATTGAACTGACGCCACCACTGCGCCTGCGGCCATCCCTGGCTGGCGAGATGGATATCGCTGGCCAGCTTAATCTGCTCTGGCTGCAGCTGTTGATGCGGCGTGGAATCTTTGCGCACCAGCGCGCAGCCGGAAAGCGCCGTAGCGCTACCGAGCAGGCCGCAGAGTAGTAAGCGTGAAAGGTTACGGGTCATAGTTGAGCGGCTCCTTGCACTTGCTCTTCGGCTGGCGTCAGCGCCGGGCGAGTCCAGTCCGGTAAACGGGCCATTTGCTGCATGACGCGTTGCTCCTGTTGATATAGCGTGGGTGAAATGGCGGTGTCGATAAGCTCGATGACCGGGGGCGTGCTGGCTGCGGCGGCCAGCCCGGCGGCGTATTTTTCCAGGGCATCGGCAAAACGCCCGGCCCGCTCCTGCAATAGCGAATTATCCAGCGCCTGGGCGTCATTCCAGGCGGCATCCCAGGCGTAGAGGATTTCGCGCCCCTGCTGAATAACCGCCTGGCTACGTTTCACCAGCAGCAGACGCTGGTCATCGTCAAGCTGGCGCTCCAGCGCCACCCGCTCGCAGATCTCTTCGCAGCTATTCAACGCCGCATGAACGCCGACGCGCAGTTGCAGATAGGTTCGCTGAGCGGCGGCTTCCTGCTGGCGCGGAACGCGGAGCAATTTGCCAAGCAGACCCAGCGCGCCCGCCAGCTTTTGCGGCAGAGTTTTCGCTTCGCTTTCCGGCCAGATAAAGGTGTAAAGCACCGCTGAAACGACGATGCCAATCATAATACCGAAGGCGCGATCGCGGATTTCCGCCAGGTCGTAAATCGGACCGAAGGCATTTTCCAGCGTCGCCAGCGCGAAGGTGACCACCATTTGCGTACCGATGTATGAAGAGCGTTCTGAGCCGGTGGCGATCCATGAAGCGATGAGAAAAACCGGCGCCAGCACCAGCAGCAGTTCAACGATATTATCCAGCCATGGCATCACAAAAATGGTCATCAGCAGGGCGAGAACCGCGCCGCAGAATGCGCCGCCGAAGCGCAGGGTCATTTTCTGATACGACGAGCCGAGATTGGGGTTAGCGACGATGATGCAGGTCAGCATGCAGGTGTGAATCCCTTCCCAATCGACGCCGGAATAAAAGACGTAGCAGATCATGCACGCCAGCAGCGTTTTCAGGGCGTAACGAATATAGTTCGGATTAGTGAAAGCATCCGGCGCCATGGAGGGTGGTTTGGTTGCAGGCGTGGGCGGCGTGTCCGGGTCCATTTGACCCAGCTGTCGCAGAATCTGACAGGCATTCTCCAGCCCGCATTCGCGTGCCGCAGCGGTCTCTTCAGCGCTCAGTTGCCACTCGCTATGCCAGGTCTCCCCGTCGCTAATGGCGTTTTTCAGGGCGGCGATTTCGCTTTGCAGCTTTTGCCGTAGAGAATCGATTGTCTGATTTTTGGCAAAGGCGGCGGCGTCGTAGCGGTTCAGCGTGGCGTAAAGGTAGGTCACCGTCGTGACGCAGGTTTGCCACCATGCGCTTCTTGCTCGCCAGTCGGCATCATCGGCCATACAGAAGACGTTCAGTTTTTGCAGCTCTAACGCTTCCTGTTCAATGCGCTTTTCAGGTAGCGGTTCGGCGGATTGCGTCAGGCGGCTGGCGGCGTCATCAAGCCGCGCGCACAGGGCTGCGCGCATCTGATCCGCCGCGCGGGCGGGAAACCACAGGACGCCGATCAGTACCATCAGCAGCGTCGGGTAGAGTCCCACGACGATACACCATAGCGTCAGACGAACGACGACTTCGGGGTAATCGAGCATTCCGGGGAAAGATTGCCCGTAGATTGAAACAATCGCCACGGCGAAGAAGACCAGCCCCAGGCGATGGGCGCGCATCATAAACATACAGCCCAGCAAAATTACGCCAGCGACGATCAGCCGCACGAGCGGATAGCTATAAGACCATTTGTAGATCAGAAATAAGCTGCCGATTTCCATCGCCGTGGCCACCACGAACAGGATCGCCACGAATTTGGTATAGAAGGCGTTGGACTGGATACCGTAAAACAGCACCGCCAGCGAAAGCGCCAGAAAGGGGATCTCGAAGGTCATTGAGATCAGCACCACCAGCAGGCAGCCAACCCAAAGCTGCATGGTTTGCGGCACTCTGCCGGGGCGCTCTTCGCTTAATTCCTCGCGAAAAAAAGCCAGCGCTTTGACCAGCGGCAGCGGCAGGTAATTAAGCGCGTTCATCATTGCGGCTCGAGAGTGGCGACCGCCGATGCGCCGATGCGGAACATCTCTGCGTCGGGTTTATCCACCATGATTTTTACCGGGAAGCGCTGGGCCACGCGAACCCAGTTAATCGAACGGGAAACCCGCGGCAGACCGCCCAGCACCAGACCGCCGTCGTCAGGCAGTACGCCGTAGCCGACGGAATCGACTTTACCGGCGAAGGTTTTGCCGCTGTCGCTCATCAGACGAATAGTCGCGGGTGTACCGGTGTGGATGTTTTTCAACTCCGTTTCGCGGAAGTTGGCGATGACGTACCAGTGGCGGGTATCAATCAGGGTAAAGAGCGGACGCATAGCGGAGGCAAACTGGCCGATGGAGGTTTTTAATGCGACCACCCGTCCATCGAACGGTGCGCGAACCGTCGCCATTTCAAGATGTAGTTTAGTGAGCGCGATATCTGCTTCAACGGCGACTCGCTGGGCAACCAGCGCATCGATGCCGCTGACCGCGCTGGCGGCCTGTTGCGCCTGGAGCAATACCGCATTAAGGTCGGCTGCGGCGGCGCGCTGCGCCGTTCTGGCGCGATCGACATCCTCTGCGGAAACAAAACCTTCCTTGAGCAATGGCTCGGTGCGGCGCAGGGTATCGCTGGCCTGTTTGGCCGCCGCGCGGGCTTTGGCGACCGTCGCCTGAACGGAGTCAGCGCCATATTTTTGCGCGTCTACGCTGCGCTGGGTGAGCATAATCTGTTTATCCAGCGCGGCAAGAGAAGCTTCGGCTTTCGCCAGGTTCATTTCATAGGTTCGGGGATCGATGCGAAACAGCAGATCGCCCTGCTTGACCTGCTGGTTATCGCTAACCGCCAGTTCGACAATGCGGCCGCTGACTTCCGGAACCACATCAATCGTATCCGCTGAAGCGTAGGCATCGTTAGTAGCGGGCGCGCTATCCAGCCGCCAGATGACAACGAGTAAAACGACGACGGCCAGTAGTACCAGAAGCAGAGCCGGTAATTTATTGCGAGGAATTTTTTTCGACGAACTTTCCATGAGTGCATCTCAATAGGGGTTAGAAAAATACCAGCCAGAACAGCATGGAGTAGAGAGCAAAGAGGGCGGTATAAATAACGCCTGCAAGCGCTGGCATTTTATATTTGAGCAGAATAACCCGCCGCGTGATGAGCGTAAGGATGACTCCGGCAATAATGCAGAAGAGCCATCCAGGATAATAGGCGCCAATGACCGGAATTGCCGGAGATAATGTACATCCCGTCAACAATGCGGCCGGAGTGAGCCAGCATATATTTTTTAGCTGCATCACAATACTGGATTTAACCGTTTGCATAATGAAATACATCCTGTCTATTGCGAAAAATATCCCGTGTGAATGTAAAACAGGAAAAAGAGGTCACAGTATCCCCATTTTTAATTGAGAGTGAAATGTCTTTATTAATCATCCGCATTCATAACTTATTTATATTTTTTATTGTTTTTAGGTGTTTATATTTCCCTCATGGATGTATTCGCTTCCGGAAAAGAATAGAAATTTCCGGAAGCGAGCCTGATTAATTAGGCGTAACGATATTCACCCACAGTTCAAATTGATCGAGCGTGGAGAAGATTTCATCCAGCTTTGCCGCATCGCCGGTGACTTTGGCTTTCCCTGTTTTCAGCAGATCGGCCATTTTGGCCTGGCCGGTCAACACGTCGTGCAGGTCAGCACGGCTGATAGTGAAGGATGCATCGGGCTTCTGCTGAGAAGCCTGGCGATAGTTGAGCACGCTATTGTTCAGCGTCAGATTCAGGGTTTCGCCTCGATCAAGATTGAAATTCAGGCTGATATTTTTGCCTGCCGCTTTCTCGCTATCCAGACGGACTGCCATGTAATCAAACAGCATTTCGACCGTCATACCCTTGATGGTGTCGGGTGAATTTGAGGTATTGTGGGTGAGTTTATGCACGCCTTCGCGCAGCTCTTTCGCGCCGGTTAAGTAGAAACCGCGCCAGGTTGCGGACTCCGCCTGATAACCCAATTGCTCAAAGGAATTCGCTTGCAGATCTTTTGCCGCCTGGTTTTGCGGTTCGGCGGCAATCACCTGCTTGAGCAGTTCTGATGTCCAGCGATAGTCGCCCTTGTCATAAGCTTTTTGCGCCAGCTCAATTGCCTGTTTTGCGCCGCCCAGCGCTTCGACGTAGCGTTTACCCATATCGACCTGGCCGTAGGGGTTGAGGTTGGCCGGGTTGCCGTCAAAGTAACCGAGATAGAAGTTATAAACCGCGCGGGCGTTGTGGCTTACGGAACCATAGTAGCCGCGGCTGGCCCAGTTATTCTCCAGCGCTGGGGGCAACTTAATCATGTTGCCGATTTCGTTCATCGTATAGCCCTGATTAGCCAGATGGAGCGTCTGGTCATGGATATACTTGATGGTGTCGCGATATTTGCCGATATAGTCGTTAATGTGCTGGTTACCCCAGACCGGCCAGGTATGCGGCATAAACAGTACTTCAGCCTGACTGCCCCACATATCGAGCGTTTCATTCAGGTAATCGGTCCATTTACTGGTATCGCGCGTTTTAGCGCCGCGCAGGGTGTAGAAGTTATGCAGCGTATGGGTGGTATTTTCTGCGGTACATAATGCTTTAAGCGCCGGGATATAGAAGTGCATTTCTGATGGCGCCTCGCTGCCCGGCGCCATTAAAAAGTCAAATTCCAGGCCATCGATATTCAGTTTTTCACCGGTTTTGGTTATCGATTTGGTCGGGGCGATGATCGTTGGGTTGCCCGCACTGATGGTGACGCCCAGACCGTTGCCGATATTGCCCTGAGCGTTATGGGGTAGCAACAGACCATAAGAGTAGAGAACCCGGCGGTTCATAATATTCCCGGCCAGCACGTTTTCGCTGATGGCTTCTTCCATAAACCCGGCTGGAGCAATAACCTGCACTTTGCCTGTTTTAACATCCTCTTCGCTGACGATACCTTTGACGCCGCCATAGTGATCGGTGTGGCTATGGGTATAGATGACGGCAACAATAGGTTTTTGCGGGCGATGCTGATAGTAGAGGTCGAGGCTGGATTTTGCGGCCTCCGGGCTGACAAGGGGATCAACAACGATGATACCCGTATCGCCTTCAATAAAGGTAATATTGGAAATATCCTGGCCGCGGACCTGATACATGCGTTCGGTGACTTTAAACAGGCCGGAAATACCGTTGATTTGCGACTGCCGCCACAGGCTGGGGTTCACCGTGTCGGGGGCTGGCGCATTGATATCGAATTTATAATCCTCCCCCCGATAATAGGTTTTCCCATCAGCATTTTTCAGAATACCTTGATTGAGAAGCGGGGCGATAAATCCCCGCTGCGCATCATCAAAGTCCTGACGGTCGTTAAAGGGTAGCGACTGAGTATATTGCTGGTTAATTTGCTGCGTATATTGCGTGGCTGGCTGGGCGGTTTCGCTCGCAAAAGAGGTGTTAACTAATAACCCTGTTGCGACAGCAATGGCAATAAAAGTCCTGTTCAAACGGAATAACTGCAAGTTATTCATATAAATCTCCATTTATCATTTGTATTGTGAATTTATTTAGTTAAAAGAAGGGCTGCTTTATTTCTTTCCCATAATAAGATGTTTTTTTATGTTTATAGAATAAGAAATGTGAGATGGGCACCTCTTTTTATGAGGTATTTGTGCGGATTGCGATAGGGTGATTAATGAAGTTATTACATTCAATTATGATTTATAAAATCAGGGGCATTTAACTGCATATGATTTATGGTCATATTATGGGCCAGATACCGATATGAGCGGCATCCGGCCTGACGTTAAATATCATACTGTAACAGGAAGGGGTAAATAACGGCTGCGTGCCAGCGCCGCCGCGCCCTGGGCGCCGTTAAACGCTGATGATGACGCGGCGATAAAGCGTACGGCCTGATACGGCAGCGGACGGCGAACGTAGGTTTTGACCATCGCGATTAAGGTATCGCGCGGGAAGGCGGGCATATCCATCACACCGCCGCCAAGAATTACCGCGTCGGGATCGAACAGGTTGACGCTGGTGGCGATAGCGCGGGCGGCGTGGTTTAGCAACGTCTGGACAAACGGCTCCTGCTCGGCGTGGACGAACAGTTCGCCCAGCTCGTACGCTCGCGGCTGCTGTTCATACCAGCGCTTGAGCGCAATGCCGGAGCAAACGGTTTCCAGACAGGCGGGGTTGCCGCAGGCGCAGGTGAGGGCGTCATCGCCCAGCGGAATATGCCCCAGCTCGCCCGCCACGCCGTGCGCGCCGGTCCACGGCCCGCCGTTCAGCCAGACCGCGAAGCCCATACCGGTGCCAAGATAGGCCGCCAGCACCTCCTGCTCCTGCAGGCCATTCTCCTGTACATCAAAAGAGAGCTGCAGATTCACATCGCGGGAAAACTCCACCGGGCAGCATAGCGCTGCTTCCAGCCGGTCGGCCAGGTTGTAGAGGTCGTCGGCGGCGAGAGGTAGATTGGGCGTTGAGATAATCGTCCGCTTGTCTTTTGCCACCAGCGCCGGGAACCCCATCACCAGCCCGCAGCAACGGGCGTCGTGCAGGGGCAGCTGCTGCTGCAACAGGTTTTTAATGCCGTTGACCAGGCCGTCGGCGCTAATCACGTCCGCGGTGCGCCGCTTTTCGCAGTGCAGCGCTTCGCCCTGCGCGGTTTGCAGGCAAAGGCGGATATGGGTCGCGCCCATATCCACGCCCGCAACAACGTTACGCTGTTTTTGCATGAGGCAGTACCTCGTGTTTCGCCGCCAGGATCTGCTCGACCATGATCTGCCACGCATCTTCAATCTTCTCGGCGTGATTAAAGAGGCCTGAAGTGCCGACGATAAAGACGTCCGCGCCCGCCGCCATCAGTTTTTGATAGGTGGCTTTATTGCAGGAGCCATCGATTTCGATCTCGTAGTTCAGCCCTTCGCGCTCGCGCCAGGCTTTCAGTTCGCCGATTTTTTCCAGCATCTCCGGGATAAACGGTTGCCCGGCGAAGCCCGGATCGACGGTCATCACCGTGATTTTGTCGGCTTTATGAATGTAGTACTTCATGGCCTCGACCGGGGTTTCCGGGTTGAGGATCAGCCCGACCTTCATGCCGTGGCGGCGGATCTCTTCGATCAGACGGAAGGCCTGGCCGTTAATCGTTTCCGGATGCAGGGTGATAAAATCCGCCCCCGCCTGCGCCAGCTGGCTAATGTAGTCCTGCGGGCGGGTGACCATCAGATGGCAGTCCAGCGGCTTGCTGGCCAGCTTTTTCACCTGGCCGACGAAAAACGGCGACAGGGTCAGGTTCGGTACAAAATGACCGTCCATAATGTCGATGTGAAAATAGTCTGCGTGCTGGTCGATAAACTCGATCTGTTCTTTGAATTTCAGCAGATCCATACACATTAAAGAGGGAGCAATTTTCATTATAAATTCCTTACTTACTGATAAGACGGTCGAGGGCGACAGCCGCGATGATTAATCCGCCCATTACCACCAGCTGGTAGTAGGTTTGTACTTGCAGAATGTTCAGTCCGTTATTGATGGTGCCGATAATCAGGCCGCCGATGACCACCGAGAAGATGCGTCCTTTGCCGCCGAAGAAGCTGGTGCCGCCGATGATGGCGCTGGCGATGGCGTAGGTTTCAAAGCCCATCCCCGCCAGCGGTTCCGCCGCCCCGAGACGCGCGGTGGAGACCACGCCCGCCAGCCCGGCGCAAACGCCGGAGATAATGAACACCAGCAGCATGTGGAATTTGACGTCGATACCGGAGTAGAAAGCGGAGTTCTTGTTGCCGCCCAGCGCGTAGATGTTGCGGCCCACGCGCATGCGGGTGGTCAGGAACCAGAGGATCACCGCCACAATCAGCGAGAAAATCACCGGAACCGGTATACCCAGCGGCGTGGCGGCGAAGAAGTTAACGAAATCAAACGAGAAGCCGTATACCGAGTTGGCATCGGAAATCACCAGGGTGATACCGCGAAAGATAGCGTTGGTGCCGAGGGTGATAATGAACGGGTGCAGGCCGGTCCAGTTGACCAGGCAGCCGTTGATGGCGCCCAGCGCGCCGCCGACCAGCACGCCGCCAATCAGCGCCGCGAGGAACGGATCGACGCCCGCCAGCATCAGCTTAGCGGTGACCATCCCGGAGAGCGCGAGGATCGCCCCGACCGACAGATCGATCCCGGCGACGAGGATCGCGAAGAATTCGCCCATGCCGATCAGGACGGTAACCGAACTTTGGACGAAGATCTGCGTAATGTTGTTGGTCGTCAGAAAGTACTCTGACGACAGGGTGCCGAAGATCGCGACGATAATGGCGAGGATAAAAAAAGTGCCGTATTTATCCCAGAATAGCGCGAAGTTAAACGGTTTTTTCTCGTCCATATCGCCTTTCACTCTTGTGGTAGTGCCCATGCCATAATCTCCTCTTCGCTCAAGTCGTCGCGATTGGTCAGGATTTGCGTCAGTCGCCCTTCGCAGAACACGGCAATGCGGTCGCAGACGGCGATAATTTCAGGTAGTTCGGATGACACCATCAGGATGACTTTTCCGTCATCGGCCAGCTGGCGCATCACTTTATAAATTTCGGCTTTCGCGCCGACGTCGATACCGCGCGTCGGCTCGTCAAAAATGATCACTTCGGGGCTGCAGCACAGCCATTTGGAAATCAGCACCTTCTGCTGGTTGCCGCCGGAAAGCTCGGTGATGTTCTGATCGACCGAATGGCACTTCAGCGCCAGCAGCTTGCGCTGCTCTTCCGCCGTTTTGCGTTCGTCGCCTTCGCGGAACAGCCCCATGGCCCCTTTGTAGCCGCCGCGCTTCAGGCTCTGGCTGACCGCCATGTTCTGAGCGATGGAAAAATTGGGGAAAAAGCCGTTTTCCCGGCGGCTTTCGGTGATGTAGCCCATCCCTTTTTTTAAGGCGTCCAGCGGCGAGCGGGGGGAGATCGCTTTGCCATTGAGATAAATTTCACCGCCGCTACGTTTATCAACCCCAAACAGGCAGTCCATGAGCTCCGTGCGCCCGGAGCCGACCAGCCCAGCAAAACCGAGAATTTCGCCGCGATTCACGCTAAACGAGATATCGCGTACCTTTTTCTTGTCATGGCTGGTAACGTTTTTCACTTCGAATACCGTCTCGCGGACGATATTGCCGGTGCTCTCTTTCATGGCGTTAAAGCGGTTTTGCAGCTCGCGACCGACCATCAGGCGTACGATGTCGTCGTTATTCACTTCGCTGACCATTCCGCTGCAGACGCTGCTGCCGTCTTTCATCACCGTGTAGCGGTCGCAGATGCGGCGTATTTCCGCCAGCTTGTGCGAGATATAAACAATGGCGGTGCCCTCTTTACGCAGCTGGTTCATGATCAGGAACAGATAGTCCACCTCTTTGTTGGTCAGCGAGGAGGTCGGCTCATCCATGATCAGCACTTTGGCGTCGAGCATCAGCGTTTTGGCTATTTCCAGCATCTGCTTATGGCTGATGGAGAGATTCGCCACCTTTTCGTCTAAATCGATCTTCAGCCCGACGCGCAGCAGCATCATTGCCGCCCGCACGCGCATCTCTCGCCAGTCGATGACGTTAACGCCGCAGACTTTTTTCGTCAGATGACGGCCAATATATAAATTCTCCAGCACCGTTAATTCATCAATGACGCTGAGCTCCTGATAAATAATGCCGATGCCGAGCTGGGCCGCTAATTTATGGTCCAGCTTGTCGTAGTTGACATTATTAATGGTAATGGTGCCTTTGGTCGGTTCATGGATTCCCGACAATACTTTCATCAGCGTTGATTTACCGGCACCATTTTCCCCTAATAACGCATGTATTTCGTGCGGGTAAATAGTTAAATCAACCGATTTTAATGCGTGAACCGGGCCAAAGGATTTGCCGATCCCCGCCATTGAAATATATGGCGTGAGCATAGAAAATTTCCTTCATTACCTCTGGGTGAATTCCCCTCTCCCAAAGGAAAAGGGGATTTACAGACTTACTTCGTCACCAGAATGGAATCCACCAGCGTAAACTGCGGGGCTTTATCCAGCGGGATCACCTTGCCGCTCTTCTCGGCATCGACCATCAGCTTCAGGCCCGTCGCGCCGATATCCGCCGGGTTCTGCGCGATAGTCGCGGTCATCTGTCCGGCTTCGACCATTTTGCGCGCTTCCGGAATACCGTCGGTACCGACCACCAGCACCTTGCCGGTTTTACCCGCGTTGGCGACGGCCTGGGCGACGCCCATCGCCATGGTGTCGTTGGCGCAGTAAATCGCTTTAACATTCGGGTTACGCTGCAGCACGTTCGTGGCGACGTCCAGCGCTTTAATACGGTCCCAGTCGGCGGGCTGGCTGGCAACCAGATTGATCTGGCTCGCTTTTTTGAAGGCTTCGGTGGCGCCATTGCGGCGAGCTTCACCGGAGGCGTTACCGGCTTTACCTTCGATAATCGCCACTTCGCCGCCTTCCGCACCCAGCTTGTCGATAATAAAAGCCGCGCCCTTCGCCCCAACCGCCACGTTATCGGTGGTGACGAAAGCCTCGACGTTGCCGCCGGCTTTCTTCAGGTTATCCATATCGATTTTTTCATCGAGGTTGACCAGATAGATGCCCTTTTTCCAGGCTTTAGCCACCGGCATCACCAGGTTTACCGAGGAGAGGGGCGCAAAGGCGATACCTTTGTAGTTTTTGTTGCTCAGGTCTTCAAACAGCTGCAGCTGCGACTGAAAATCGCCTTCGGAAGGGGAGGCAAAAATATCGACGCTTACGCCCAACGTTTTGGCTTCGTCTTCTATGCCCTTTTTCATATCCACCCAAAACGGATTGGATAAGGTTTTTAAGACCACAGCATAATCGGCGGCGGCAAAGGCGCTGGTGGATAACATTACGCCCATGAGCGTGCCGCTGAAAATTTTCAGATATTTATTCATGGCAGTATTCTCAGTGTAGGATACAGTTATATTGATCCCACCAACGTGGGATCGGTTTTTTATTTAAGCGCGCCGGGTGAAAAGAAATTAACAATCGCGCCGGTTTTTTGCATATTTAAATTCGCTTGTTCAATATTCAGCTGGGCAACGGAAACAAAAAAAGCATCTAATAATGTGAGTTGTAATATACGCGCTGAGGCGTTACGGCCTAATAAAGGCGTCTCTGGTGCTGGCGAACAAATAATAAAATCAGCTAGTTTGGCAATCGGTGAATGATAGCTATGGGTGATACAAATAATTTTTGCGCCGTTCTTTTTCGCCAGCTCCACCGCCGATTTGATATCGCTGGTGCGTCCGGAGTGCGAGACCACCAGTACCACATCGCCTTCCTTCAGCAGCGAGGCGGACATCATCATGATATGCGCGTCCGGGTAGGCCTGGCAGCGCACGCCGATGCGTAAAAACTTATGCTGCACGTCCGCGCAGATGGCGTTTGAACCGCCTGCGCCATACAGGTCACGCTGGTTGGCCTGGGCGAAAAAGCGCGCCGCGCGATGAATTTCGTCGACGTTAACGATCGACTGGCCTTCCATAATGGTGCGCAGGGTGATGTTAAACACCTTATTCACCACATCCTGCGGCGCTTCATCAAAAGAGAGCTCAGTCGGCAGGACCTGCTCAGACTGCGAGAAATAGGCTTCCAGCGCGCTGCGCAGATTACGAAAACCGCTAAAACCAAGCAGTTTAGAGACCTTAACGATCATGGCCTCAGACACCGACAGCGCCTCTGCGACGTCCTTAATGGCCGGCGCATCGCTCAGATTGCCGGGGGTAAGCAACCATTCGACGATGCGGCTTTCATTTTCGGTCATCCCTTCCTGCTTCATGCGAAGCCAGGGGGCAAGGCCGATACCGTTGGGGAGCGAACTGGATTCTGACTGACTCATCGCTTTCTCATTGTCCATAAAATGAAGACGTCACTATATCACCACAGGCAAAACAGAAAAGATACAATCAACTTCACAAATTTTATATTTTTATAAAGTATTGTCTGTTGTGAAGTTTTGGGTGGGCGGATTTTTCGTTTTTTGATTTGTTATTTATTAAATATCAATAAATTATATGGTTAATATTGATGTTTTTAACGGCGTGATTGTTTGAGGCAAAAGAACACTGACGCTTGATTTGTGAAATTACAGCGTGTAGAACAGGCCCTGGCTGCGGTGTTTTTGACGCTTATTTGGCCGATAAATGCCGTTTAAATCACAACATAAAGCATTTCCGTAAAGTGAATAACAGGCGAGGCTACGTATGAAAAGGATTGCAATTGGCTGCGATCATGTCGGGTTTATTCTGAAAGACGATATTGTGTTGCATCTGCGTCAGCGCGGAATGGAGGTGGTGGATAAAGGCGCATGGTCAACGGAACGCACCGATTATCCGCGCTATGCCAGCGCCGTCGCGCAGGCGGTTGCCGCCGGCGAAGTTGACGGCGGGATTCTGATCTGCGGCACCGGCGTCGGCATCTCCATCGCCGCCAATAAGCACCCGGGCATTCGCGCGGTGGTGTGCAGTGAGCCTTACTCCGCGCAGCTTTCACGCCAGCATAATGACACCAACGTTCTGGCCTTTGGCGCCAGGGTGATCGGCCTTGAACTGGCGAAAATGATCGTTGATGCCTGGCTGAGCGCCGAATTCGAGGGCGGACGCCATCAGGGCCGGGTAGACGCCATCGGCGCGATTGAACAGCAGCGGATTTGAGATTCCTCCGCTACTCGCCGCGATAGCCCTTGATTAACGTAGAGCCAGCCCCCTGATGAGACTGGCTTTATGAAACGTTACTCTACTGCTTTGCTTTTCTGCGCTCTTTCCTTCGCCAGCCAGCTGGCGCACGCCGATATTATTGACGACGCGATCGGCAATATTCAGCAGGCCATTAATGACGCTTATCAACCCAACGGCAGCCGTTCCGATGACGATGATTATGATGATGGACGCTATCAGGGCAGCCGTCAGCAAAACGCCGATCGCCAGCGGCAGTATGACGATCAACGGCGACAGCTGGAAGATCGTCGCCGCGAACTTGATGAGCGTCAGCGCCAGCTGGACCGGGACCGCCGTCAGCTGGAAAGCGACCAGCGCAGGCTGGATGATGATTATTGATGCGGCGCGACCCGCGGCCTTCGTCGCGCCCGGTTAATCCAGCACAATCTCCATACCGTCAAATCCCGCTTCAAATCCCGCAGGCAGAGAATTTTCCATCATCCACGCATCGAACTGGTGGCTGATATGGGTAAGGATCACCCGCGGGCAGCCAATCACCTGGTTAATGGCCCGCACGGTGTTGAGATCGCAGTGGTTGCGCGGGGGCTGCGGGCGCGGCTCGTGGCTACAGTCGATGATGATAAGCTGCGGTCGGTTGTTAAGCAGGAACTTGAGGGTTTTTTCCGGCAGGGCGGCGGTGTCGGACAGCCAGGCGACCCGGCTATGGGCCGATTCCAGCAGGTAGCCGAAAGTGAGCTTTGAGTGGTTCAGCGGCAGCGGCGTAACGCGCAATCCCTGAAGTTCAAACATCACGAACGGCTCAACGGTATGGCTGAAATCCAGCAGGCCCGGATGCCTGAACAGGTCATCGCAGCCCTGTTCATCGGGCGGGCCGTAAACCGCAATAGGTTCGCCCACTCCCCAGCGCAGGGGGAACAGGCCCTGCACGTGATCCATATGATAATGGGTGAGCAGAAACTGCTGAAAGCTGCCGGCGGGCCACCGCTCCAACAGATCCGGCAGCCCGGCATCGAGCAGCGTCACCGCGTTGTTGAACTTCACCGCCGCGCTACAGGGGCGACGGCGATGCGCGTCGTCGGCGCGGGCGCGGCGGCAGGCGCGGCAGTCGCAGCCGAAAACCGGCACCAGCTGCGCGCCGCCGGTGCCGGTCAAGCGGATCGTCAGGCTCATGTTTTCTCCTCGTCTCAGGCAATTTGCTGCTCGCGTCGGTTGCCGTGAACGCGAATCAGCGAGACCAGCGCATCCACCGACTGGCTCAGACGGCCATCGTTATTCAGGGTCAGACACGCGCTCGGCGTATAGCGCGCCGCGCGTTCCAGCCGCTGGGCGATTTCCGTCTCGTTCTCCCTTCCACGCTGCTCCAGGCGCTGTCGCAGCACCTCCGGCGAGACCTGCAAACAGATGGGCAGCAGGGCGTCGGCATAGCGCGCCTGCGCCTGCGCGAGGTGGGCGCGGGAGCCATTAGCGACCACGTCAAACCCGGCGTGCAGCCACAGGTCAATCTCGATGCCGATGCCGTAGTAATTATTGTTAGCGTGCCAGCTAAGGGCAAACAGATGCTGCTCGGCGCGGGTAAAAAACTCATGTTCGCTGAGGGCGATATGGTTTTCACAACCCGCGTTGTGCGGGCGGGTAATGTAGCGGTGCGCTACCAGCAACTGGGGATGTTCCCGCTGGCGCAGCGCCGCCAGCAGGCTGTCTTTACCGGAGCCGGACGGGCCGACCAGCCAAATCAGTTTTCCTGTCATCAGAAGACCCTCTTGCCTTGCCGCCAGACGCGATCAATATGGATATGCTCGCCGCGACGGTGCGCCAGCACCAGATCCGCCCGTTTACCTTCGGCAATCACCCCGCGGTCATGCAGCCCCAGCGCCTGCGCCGGGTTTTTGCTTACCAGGCGAATGGCCTGCGCGAGGGTAAAGGCGTTGCCCTCGTCGTCGGCGATGCGGAAAGCGGCATCCAGCAGGCTGGCGGGATAATAGTCGGAGGAGAGAATATCCAGTAGACCGCTGGCCGCCAACTGGTGAGCGGCGATGTTGCCCGAGTGGGAACCGCCGCGCACGATATTTGGCGCGCCCATCAGAACGTTCATGCCGTGCCGGCGCGACGCCTCCGCGGCAGCAAGGGTGGTGGGAAATTCGGCGATGGTGCTGCCAAGCTGGCGTGATTCGAGCACATGTTCGCAGGTGGCGTCATCGTGGCTGGCCAGCGCGATATTGCGCTCGCGGCAGATAGCGGCGATGCGCTGCCGGTTGGGCTGCGACCAGGCTGCCGCCAGCGCCATCTGCTCCTGTTCGAAGTTGTCCATCTGTTCGTTGGTCAGATGGTATTTGCCCTGATAGTAGTCGCGATATTTGCTGAGGTCGGCGTACTGGCGCTGGCCGGGGGAGTGATCCATCAGAGAGACCATGCTCACCGGCTCGCGGCCTACCAGCTTCTCAAACAGCGGCAGGGTGGTGTGATGCGGCAGTTCGCAGCGCAGATGCAGTCGGTGTTCGGCGCGGTTGAGGCCGCGCTTTTGCGTCTCTTCGACGGCGTTGATCATTTTTTCCAGGTTTTCCAGACGGTCGCCGCCGTCGCGCACATCGCCAATAGCCACGGCATCGAGCACGGTGGTGATGCCGCTGGCGACCATCAGCGCGTCGTGGCTGCTCATCGCCGAGTGGGCGGGCCAGTCCACCTTGGGTCGCGGGGTGAAAAACTTGTCCAGGTTGTCGGTATGCAGCTCGATAAGCCCCGGCAGCAGCCAGCCGCCTTCGCCGTCAACCGCCTCCGCCAGCCGGCTCTGGTTTTCGGCAAAGGCTGAGATTCTGTCGTCGTGAACTTCCAGCGAACCGTTAACCACCTCGTCTTCGAGGACCAGCTTTACGTTATTAATAATCATGCTGAAATCCCCATCGGGTGCAGGCGGTCGGCGACCTGGTTGCGCGTGGCCTCGTCGTGGAAAATACCGACGATCGCCGCGCCGCGGGCTTTGGCTTCGTGAATCAACGCCACCACCGCGGCGCTGTTGTTAGCGTCCAGCGAGGCGGTGGGTTCGTCGAGAAGCAAAATCGGGTAGTCGACCGCGAAGCCGCGGGCAATGTTGACCCGCTGCTGTTCGCCGCCGGAAAAGGTTGAGGGGGCGAGGTGCCACAGGCGTTCGGGAACGTTCAGGCGCGTTAGCAGGCGGGCGGCTTTCGCGGCGCTCTCTTCGCGCGAGGCGCCCAGTTCGAGCAGCGGTTGCATCACCACGTCGAGGGCGGAGATACGCGGGATCACCCGCAGAAACTGGCTGACCCAGCCGATGGTAGTTTTGCGCACCTCCAGCACTTTGCGCGGCGTGGCGGTAACCAGGTCGACCCATTCGTCGCCGTGGCGAATATGAATGTGGCCGCTATCGGGAAGATAGTTGGCGTACAGCGAGCGCAGCAGGGTCGATTTGCCGCTGCCGGAGTGGCCGTGCAGCACCACGCATTCACCGGCATTCACGGTCAGCGAGGCGTCGGCGAGGACCGGCAGACGGACGCCGTGCTGCTGGTGCAGAACAAAGGTTTTATGGATGTTTTCAACGCGGATGGCGTTCATTTTTAGCCTCATCGTGCCTGAATTTCCCCGGATCGCGGCGTAAACGCCTTATCCGGGCTACCTGATGCATTAACTCACGAAGCGCGACCGGGGATTCCCGGAGGCGGCGCGTTGCGCCTGTCCGGGCTACCGGCTCGCAGACGGTCCGGCACCCGTAACCCCGGTAAGCGCAGCGCCACCGGGGAGTGGACCTATGTTCAGTTCTGCAACACTGACGACACCAGCAGCTGGGTGTAGGGGTGATGGGGATCGTCGAGCACCCGGTCGGTTAAGCCGCTTTCCACCACCTGTCCTTGTTTCATCACCAGCAGACGGTTAGCCAGAAGGCGGGCGACGCCGAGGTCGTGGGTCACAATTACCACCGCCAGGTTTAGCTCCACCACCAGGCCGCGCAGCAGATCGAGCAGGCGCGCCTGCACTGACACGTCCAGCCCGCCGGTGGGTTCATCCATAAACACCAGCTTCGGCTGGGTCACCAGATTGCGGGCGATTTGTAGACGCTGCTGCATACCGCCGGAAAAGGTGGTGGGCAGGTCGTCAATGCGCGAAGGCGGGATCTCCACCTCCTGCAACCACTGCTCGGCGGTGGCGCGAATATCACCGTAGTGCCGCGCGCCGGTCGCCATCAGGCGCTCGCCGATATTCCCCCCCGCCGACACCTGGCGGCGCAGTCCGTCCATCGGATGCTGGTGCACCACGCCCCATTCGGTGCGCAGCAGGCGGCGGCGATCCGCTTCGCTCATCGCGTACAGCGAACGGTTCTGATAGCGCACGTCGCCCTGCTGCGGCGTCAGGCGGGCGGAAATCGCCTTTAGAAGGGTGGTTTTCCCGGAGCCGGACTCGCCGACGATACCCAGCACCTCTCCCGGCCACAGTTCAAACGAGACGTCGCTGAAGCCTTTGCCCGGCGCGTAGAGGTGGGTCAGATTATTGACCGCCAGTAACGGATGACTCATTTTTTCTGCTCCTCGCTCTGCTGGCGGCAATAATCGGTATCGGAACAAACAAACATCCGTTTGCCGCTGTCGTCGAGCACCACTTCATCAAGATAGCTATGGCGCGAACCGCAGATGGCGCAGGGTTCATCCCACTCCTGAACGGTAAACGGATGATCGTCGAAATCGAGGCTTTCTACCGGGGTGTACGGCGGCACCGCGTAGATGCGTTTTTCACGTCCGGCGCCGAACAGCTGGAGGGCGGGCATCATATGCATCTTCGGGTTATCGAATTTCGGAATCGGCGACGGGTCCATTACGTAGCGGCCGTTGACCTTCACCGGATAGGCGTAGGTGGTGGCGATATGGCCGAAGCGGGCGATATCTTCGTACAGCTTCACCTGCATCACGCCGTACTCCTCCAGCGCGTGCATGGTGCGGGTTTCGGTCTCGCGCGGCTCGATAAAACGCAGCGGCTCCGGGATCGGCACCTGGAAGATCAGGATCTGATCTTCAGTCAGCGGCGTTTCCGGGATCCGGTGGCGGGTCTGGATCAGCGTCGCGTCTTCGGTGCGCTCGGTGGTCGCGACGCCGGTGACGCGTTGGAAAAACTGGCGAATCGACACCGCGTTGGTGGTGTCGTCGGCGCCCTGGTCAATCACCTTCAGCACGTCATTTTCGCCGATGACGCTGGCGGTAAGCTGGATACCGCCGGTGCCCCAGCCGTAGGGCATCGGCATCTCGCGACCGCCGAAGGGCACCTGGTAGCCGGGGATGGCCACCGCTTTCAGGATGGCGCGGCGGATCATGCGTTTGGTTTGCTCGTCGAGATAAGCAAAGTTGTAGCCGGTCAATGCGTTAGCCACGTTGATTCTCCCGTTGCAGGCGTTTAAGCAGCGCCAGTTCGGCCTGGAAATCGACATAGTGGGGAAGTTTAAGGTGCGAAACGAAACCGGCCGCCTCGACGTTATCGGCATGCGCCAGCACAAACTCTTCATCCTGAGCGGGGCCCGCCACTTCTTCGCCGTACTCCGGCGCCTGGAGCGCGCGGTCCACCAGCGCCATCGCCATCGCTTTACGCTCGCTCATGCCGAACGTCAGGCCGTAGCCGCGGGTAAAGTGCGGCGGTTCATCCTCAGGGGCGACAAAGCCGTTAACCATTTCGCATTCGGTCATCAACAGTTCACCGATATTGACGGTGAATCCCAGCTCTTCGGGAGCGATCTCCACCGCGACGTAGCCGCTGCGAATTTCACCGGCAAACGGGTGGTTGCGCCCGTAGCCGCGCTGGGTGGAGTAGGCCAGCGCCAGCAGATAGCCCTCGTCGCCGCGCGCCAGCTGCTGCAGGCGCGAAGAGCGCGAGCAGGGATAGACCGGCGGATGGCGGGTGATATCGTCGGGCTGCGCGTCGGTATCTCGTTCGGCTTTCGCCAGTTCTTGCTGAACCAGCAGATTAAAAACGTGCGGCGCGGCTTCCTGCGGCGCGCTATCGGTCGCCAGCGGCGGCGTTTCGCCGTTGGCCAGCAGGGTAAAATCGAGCAGGCGGTGGCTGTAATCGTAGGTTGGGCCGAGCAGCTGGCCGCCGGGAATATCTTTATAGACCGCCGAAATACGGCGCTCAAGGCGCATTCCGGCGGTGTCGACGGGCTCGCTGACCGCCAGCCTTTGCAGCGTGGTGCGGTAAGCGCGCAGCAGAAAAATCGCTTCGACGCTATCGCCGCTGGCCTGCTTCAGCGCCAGCGCCGCCAGCTCCCGGTCGGCGATACCGCCTTCGGTCATCACCCGGTCCACCGCCAGATTAAGCTGCTGGCTAATCTGGTCAACGCTGATTTCAGGAAGCCGTCCATCGCCTCGGCGTTTCTGTTCCTGTAGGGCGTGAGCGGCGACGATCGCCTTCTCGCCGCCTTTGACGGCTACGTACATTAGCAGACCTCGACATGGGTGGTGCGCGGGATAGCCAGCAGGCGTTCGCCGCAGGTGAGGATCAGATCGATGCCCAGCGGGAACGGATGCGGGCGCTCGGTCAATTCTTCAATAATGCATTCCGGCAGCTGCGGGGCGATCATCCGCTCTTCGGCGATCCCCGCGCCGGTCAGCCGCAGCATTCGGCCGCCGCTCAGGCTGGCAAGCTGGACCACCAGCGTGACGCCGGTTTCCGGGGCGACGACGGTTCCGGCGGAAAGCACGTTAAGCTGCTCGGCGCTGATGGTGTCGCTGGCGACGGCGAAGATCGCCTGCTGCGGCTGCTCAACCAGCGGCGCGCCGGTATGAAAGCGCAGATTCTGGCCGACGAGATCGTTATGCAGCGCCGGAGCCAGCCAAACCGGCGTGTCGTGATCCACCAGCGTCAGCAGCAGGCTGGTGGAGGCGACGTTCAGCGGCTGCCAGCCGTGCTGAAGCTGTTGCAGGGAGACAATCACTCCCGGCTCGCTCATCGCTTTCAGCAGGCGGCGGAAACTGTGCTGGGCGTCCTGCACAGCCAGGGTAAAGGCGGGTTGTAGTGTCATGCGTTATCTCCGCGAACCAGAGTAAAGAAGTCGACCCGGCTGGCGTTGACTTCGGCGCGTCGGGCTTCAATGCGCACGCTACGTTGTTCTTCCAGCGGGGTTATCAGGGTTTCCATCAGGGTGTGAAAATGGTGTGGCGACTGCATCAGGGCATCGATAGCCGCGCAGCGTTCAGCGTGCGGACGGTCGCGGCCCAAAATCCAGCTATAGCCGAGCGTTCCGTCGGCCAGGCGAATGGCGGCGCGGGTTAAGGTAGCGTCTCCGGCAAAGAACCGGTCGCCGATGCCGCCCATACGCGCCTGCAGCTGAACCAGTCCGGTTTCCGGGGCGCGAATCAGCTCATACTGCGGCGCGAGCTGCAGGGTCTGCATCCGCGCCGCCAGTTCTTGTGGTTCACTGTGGGCCAGCACGGACATCCAGCGCTGGCGGATAGCGGTATCAAAGTGCATTCAGTGCTCCATGGTGAATTCAATCATGTCGGCGCGGGTCAGGCTGACGGAGTACTCCGTCGCGTTCTGCTCGTCCTGGCGATGATTCAGGGTGCGCACGCACAGCAGCGGCGCCATGTTGGGAATGCCGAGAATAGTGCTCTCTTTGGCCTGCGCGCGGCGGGCGCTGATTTTGGTGCGTACGCGGGTCAATTCGATATCAAGCCGGTCGCGCAGCAGGTCATGGAGAGAGCCGTGGGTAAAGGTTTGCAGAACCGGCCACAGTCGCAGGTCGGTAAAGTAGTGGTCTATCAGGCACAGCGCGACGCCGTTAACGCGGCGCAGGGTGCGCAGGTGGATGACGTTATCGCCTTCATTAATGACAAAGGCTTCGGCAACGTGGCTGCTGGCCGGGCGTAACACCGACAGCAGCTTCTCGCTGGTCGGATGGCTGCCCTGTTCGAGAAGATTCTGGCTAAAGCGGGCCTGGGCGTTGAGCGGATAATCGATCGGGCGCATCAGAACCAGCACGCCGACGCCCTGGCGGCGCTGGACCCAGCCGCGTTCGACGAGCTGATCGATGGCCCGGCGCAGGGTATGGCGGTTAACTTCAAAGCGGGTCGCCAGCTGCTGCTCGGCGGGAAGATAGTCGCCGCAGCGGTAGTGGTGGCGAAGCTCTTGCTCAAGTTTGGCGGCAATTTCCTGATATCGTGTCGGGTAACTGGTCGGATGTCTGGATAAGTACATGTCAATCGAGCCTCACTATGGACATGAAGGAGTTTCCCTCTGAGCGTGGGCCGATCCTGACGGTTTTTTGTTACATTTCGGTTAACTCATGATGACCGGGGGATGAAGAGTTAATGCCGGTGGGATGACAGGGGGAGGGGGAATGAACGCACGGATGCCCTCACCCCGGCTCTCTACCGGAGGGTGAGGGGAGGAAGGTAAGCGTTAAGGCTCTTTCACCACGTTGACCATCCACGGGACGCCAAAGCGGTCGATGACTTTACCGAAGCCGTGCGCCCAGAACGTTTCCTGCCAGGCCATCTCTATCTGGCCGCCGTCGGCGAGGCCGTCAAACCAGCGTTTACCCTCGATAACGTCTTTTGGGTCGAGCACGATGGTAAACCCGGCGTAGCGCTCCATTTTGCTGGAGGGGCTGTCGCTGAGCATCAGGATGCCATCCGCGATGCGCAGGCTGGCGTGGGCGATACCGTCGGCAGCCAGGTGCTGGCCGGAAGGGCAGCCATCTTCGGCGTCCTGGCTATTCTGCGGCATTTCACCCCAGGTGATTTTGTGGAGCAGCTCAGCGCCCAGCGCCTGCTGGTAGAAAGCGATGGCGGCAGCGCAGTTGCCGCTAAAAGCGATATAGGGACTTAAGGGCATAAGCATTACCTCAGGTAACGAATATTCCATTAAGCGTAGAAGGGGATTGCGGAATTAAGCCAGGCGGCAGCGACGGGTAAAGTGAGTACGAATGCGGGAAGGCTGGCCAGAGCGCGGAAAAAATATATTTCCCCCGACGATAGGCGTCGGGGGAATAAAATCAGTTCTTTTTAACAAATTCGGATTTTAGCTTCATTGGGCCAAAACCATCAATTTTACAGTCAATATTATGATCGCCTTCCACCAGGCGGATATTTTTAACTTTAGTACCAATTTTTAGCATCGAAGAGCTGCCTTTAACCTTCAGATCTTTTACTACGGTGACGCTATCGCCGTCGGCCAGTAAATTGCCGTTGGCGTCTTTGACAATCAGCGCGTCGTTATCGTCCACAGGCTCGGCATTGTTCCATTCGTGGGCGCATTCCGGGCAAACAAACATGCCGTTGTCTTCATAAGTGTATTCAGAATGGCATTTTGGGCAGTGGGGCAGTTGCATGACGTTCCTCGCGATTACTGGGTAAAACAGGACGTTGGTCCTTTAAATGGCGGCTGATAGCCGAAAGTGATGCTGATTATAGCGCAATCCCGCACTTTTGTCGGGCCTTTTTTATGACACTTCCCAGCGGAGAAAGAGAATATATATTGTGGGGATAGGCGGGGTTATTTCCTTAAAAACCGCCAGTTATTTCCGGAAATGTATCGCTAAGTTCCAATATTCATTGAACTTATTGGTTTGAGATGACTCTGTTTAAGGGTAGGTAAATTTTTGTGAAGTTGATCCCAAATTTAAACGCTGTTAGGGTAAAAAGGCGAGAACGCAAATTCACTACACTTATTAGCGGCACCGCTTATTTGATTATGGCCAGAGCAGGCGTCAACAGGTTCGGTTGTACGGACTGTCAGCAGACAGTGCAGGCAAACCTGCTACGCTTGAAATGTGGAGCACAGCAATTCGCCGCTCCCAACGCATGACGCGAATGACCTTGTCATTCGGCGGAGATTCGTGCGCTCAAGGCGAGAGCAAAAGAGGAAAATTATGCTTAAAAGGAAAAAAGTAAAACCCATCACGCTTCGGGATGTGACCATCATTGATGATAGCAAACTGAAGAAAGCGATTACCGCAGCGTCGCTGGGTAACGCGATGGAATGGTTCGATTTTGGGGTTTATGGTTTTGTTGCGTATGCCCTGGGTAAAGTCTTTTTCCCCGATGCCAACCCCAGCGTGCAGATGATCGCCGCGCTCGGTACCTTCTCGGTTCCCTTCTTAATTCGTCCATTAGGCGGCCTGTTCTTCGGGATGCTGGGCGATAAATACGGTCGACAAAAGATTCTGGCGATAACCATTGTCATCATGTCGATAAGTACATTCTGTATCGGTCTTATTCCGTCGTATGCCACGATTGGCATCTGGGCGCCAATACTGCTGCTGCTGTGTAAAATGGCGCAGGGTTTTTCGGTGGGCGGAGAATATACCGGCGCATCGATCTTTGTGGCGGAATACTCGCCTGACCGTAAACGCGGCTTTATGGGCAGCTGGCTGGACTTCGGTTCAATAGCCGGTTTTGTGATGGGCGCGGGCGTGGTGGTACTGATTTCCAGCGTGGTGGGTGAAGAGAACTTCCTCAGCTGGGGCTGGCGTATTCCGTTCTTCCTGGCGCTGCCGTTAGGGATTATTGGTCTTTATCTGCGTCATGCGCTGGAAGAGACGCCGGCGTTCCAGCAGCACGTTGATAAAATGGAGCAGGGCGATCGCGAAGGCCTGCAGGAAGGACCGAAAGTCTCCTTCAAAGAGATTGCGACCAAACACTGGCGTAGCCTGCTGACCTGTATCGGTCTGGTGATTTCCACCAACGTGACCTACTACATGTTGTTGACCTATATGCCGAGCTACCTGTCGCATAACCTGCACTATTCAGAAGATCACGGGGTGCTGATCATCATCGCCATCATGGTCGGGATGCTGTTCGTTCAGCCGGTTATCGGTATGCTCAGCGACCGTTTTGGCCGTCGCCCGTTTATTCTGATTGGTAGCGTGGCGCTGTTCGCGCTGTCGATTCCTGCCTTTATCATGATTAACAGTAACGTTCTCGGCCTGATTTTCGCCGGTCTGCTGGTGCTGGCGGTAGTGCTGAACTGCTTTATCGGGGTGATGGCCTCGTCGCTGCCGGCGATGTTCCCGACCCACATCCGCTTTAGCGCTCTGGCCAGCGCCTTTAACATCTCGGTGCTGATTGCCGGTCTGACGCCAACCCTGGCGGCGTGGCTGGTAGAGAGCACGCAGAACCTGATGATGCCGGCTTACTATCTGATGGTGATTGCGGTTATTGGCCTGATTACCGGCCTGTCGATGAAAGAGACCGCCAATCGTCCACTGAAAGGGGCGACGCCAGCGGCTTCGGATATTCAGGAAGCGAAAGAAATTCTCGGCGAGCACTACGATAATATCGAGCATAAAATCGAAGATATCGATCAGGAAATCGCCGACCTGCAGGAAAAACGTTCTCGCCTGGTGCAGCAGCATCCGCGCATCAACGACTAAATCGTTTTGCTGGTAACTCATGCCGCCGCGGGCTTCCCCCGGCGGCATTTTTTATGCCCTGCTGAGGTTATTCGCGGACCGCCCAGGCCCGGTAAGGACCGGGCGATGCCGCGGCGAGGGCTTAGCTATGCGTCAGAAAGCGCGCCAGCCGCTGCTGCAGGATTTGATTTTCGCGGCTCAGGCGCGCGTTCTCGTCCAGCAGCGTTAAGGCGACAGCGATACCCGGCCAGTCCAGCTCCAGCTCTTTGCGCAGGCGTACGGCGCGGTGCACGATGGTCACCGCGCTATCGTCAAACAGCCAGTTTTCCCGCTGCGGCTGGCGCGGCTCAATCATGCCGAGGCCGACAATCTCGTTAAGCTCCTCTTCGGAAAGGCCGGTGTGGAGACAAAACTCGGTAATCGTGAACGTCACTGTTATCTTAGCCATCAGGCTTTCCCCCATGTCTTACGCGGCTCGAAGCTGGATTGCGCATCCGCCAACTGCTGCCAGAGCGCGCGGCTCTTCTCATCTGGTTTTGGCGGCATGACGATTTTAATCACCGCATACAGGTCGCCGGTGGTGGTTTTGCTGGTCAGCCCTTTGCCTTTCACGCGCAGCCGCTGACCGGCCTGGCTGCCCGGCGGAATGGTTAGCAGGATGCTCTCTTTCAGCGTCGGGATGGTAACTTTAGCGCCCAATGCGGCTTCCCACGGCGCCAGCGGCAGGACGATTTCAAGGTTATGGCCGACGACATCAAACAGCGGATGCGGGGCGATATGGATCACCAGCCACAGATCGCCGTTGGGGCCGCCATTTTCACCGGGAGTACCCTGGCCTTTCAGACGGATGCGCTGGCCGTCGACGACGCCCGCGGGAATTTTCACGTTCAGGGTTTTCGGCGTTTCGCTTTCGACCATGCCAAAGACGTTATAAACCGGCAGCTTATAGCTGATGGTGCGCGTCTGCTCCGCCAGGGTTTCTTCAAGGAACACCGCGACTTCTATCTCTAAGTCATGACCGCGGACGCCGTGCTGGCGGCGGCTATGGTGCGCCTGCTGGCCAAACATGGTGGAGAAGATGTCGTCGAAGTCCTGCTGGCTATAGCTCTGCTCGCGGGAATGCTGCTGCTGCCGGCCAAACTGCGGATCGTTGCGGTGCTGCCAGAGCTGGTCGTATTCGGCGCGGCGCTGGTCATCTTTAAGCACTTCCCAGGCTTCGGCGAGATCTTTGAATTTGGCTTCGGCATCGTTTTCTTTGCTGACATCGGGGTGATATTTACGTGCCAGACGGCGATAGGCGGTCTTAATGGTTTTCAGATCGTCCGTTGGCTGAACCCCTAGAATGGCATAATAATCCTTTAATTCCATGGTGTTATCTCATTTATGCGCAATATGACGGTTACAGATCCCTGGATCAGGTGTCTTTATTAAGCTTAGGGCAAATGAGGGCGGATGGGGCGGAAAAGTGGCGCAAACTTGACGCCGTCGGGATTGACGGCGGCCGATCGATAATATCCCTATTCGGTGGAGCGCCTGCGGTTTCTGCGCAGCCCTTCGAGCAGCACCAGGGCTGCGCCAATGGTTCCACCCATCAGTGGGAGAGCGGCGGGCGCGTTGGGGAAGAGATGAACGATGGTCACATCGGTCACCATCATTGAACCGGCTATCCAGCCGATGAGCGCACCGCCCAGCATCACCACGGACGGGAAACGGTTGAGGATTGCCAGCACCAGTTTGCTGCCGAGGACGATAATCGGAATGCTGATTAATACGCCCAGCGCGACCAGCAGCAGATGGCCTTTCCCGGCGGCGGCAACCGCCAGTACGTTATCCAGCGACATAATGACGTCGGCAACGGTAATGGTGACCGCGGTACGCCACAGGCTGCTGGAACTGCTGACCTCGCTTTCTTCTTCCTGATTAGTCACCAGCTTGATGCCAATCCACAGTAGCATCAGCGCGCCGACCACTTTAAGCCACGGTAGTGAGAGTAAATAGATGGCGACGGCCAGCAGCAGCACGCGTGCCGCAATCGCGCCGAAGGTACCGATAATAATGGCTTTGGTACGCTGCTGCGGCGGCAGCTTACGGCAGGCCATCGCGATCACCACCGCGTTGTCGCCGCCCAGTAACAGATCGATAGCGATAATTTGCAGCAGAATAACCGCCACGTCCCACTGACTGAAAAACTCATTCATAGCCAACTCATCGAACCACCAAAAAAGACCCTACAGGAAAACGCAGGGGCGAAGGGTACTCTCGTTCGGGCGCCTTGACCACCTGTCCGAGAACCCGAACGCAGCGAGTTATTGAAAAATATAGTTACCAATCATTGCCTCGTCCGGCAATGATTCGCAGGTAAAGGATGATATTTTGTTCGTAGAAACACATCTGCCGTTCACCTATCGCAAGGACTAACCACATGCCCGGCCACAAGAATTTACTCACATTTGCCTTTATTGGCGCCTCCCTGTTTCCGGTTATGGCGACCGCTGCTGACGCACCGACCTTTACGCCTGAACAAGAGGCCCGTATTGGCAAAATAGCCGCGGATTATTTAGTTGCGCATCCGGAAGTGCTGCTGCAGGCCAGCCAGAAGCTGCAGCAAATTCAGCAACAGCAGCAGGCCAGCGCCGCGACCCAGGCGGTACTGAAGAACGCGGCCGCGCTGACCCAGGATAAAAATACGCCAACCTACGGCCCGAAAGAGGGCAAAGTTACGGTCATTGAATTCTTTGATTATCAATGCGTTTACTGCAGCCGTCTGGCGCCGGTAATGGAACAGGTGATCAAAGAGAACCCGCAGACCCGCTTTGCCTTTAAAGAGTGGCCAATTTTTGGCAGCCGCTGGGAAACCTCGCTTGCAGCAGCGAAAACCGGCCTGCAGATTTATCAGCAGAAGGGCGCCGAGGCTTATCTGACCTACCATAACGGGATCTATTCCACCGGGCATAACGAAGGCAAGCTGACGGCCGCCGACATCCAGCAGCAGGCGAAGAAAGTGAATTTCGATGCCGGGAAAGCGGCGGACGTTGAACCGGCGCTGGAAAGCATCAATCAGCTGGCGCAGGAAATTGGCCTGAGCGGGACGCCTGGAGTTATCGTGATGCCCACCACCGGCGCCACGGAAGCGACGATCACCGTGTTCCCGGGGCTGGCGGATAAAGCCTCGCTGGATGCGGCGATCAAGAAAGCGGGCGGCTGATAATCATCAACGCGACCGCCGGGCGGCGGGCGCGGCTTAGCGATGGCAGCAGCGCTGCAGCATCGACATAATCACCTGAAAGAGCTCATCTTTAGCCTGCTGCTCCGTGATAACGCCGTTCACGACCGCGGCCGATAGACCGTCGGCGGACCCGAGCATGGCGAGAATGGCCGCTTCGCTGAGGTTGTCACTTTCGCAAAGCGGCGCAAAATAGTCCCGGCATTTCCCGGTAAAAGTGGCGATGCACTCTTGTTTGATCTTCTCCAGCTCGGGCGTCCCGGCGAGCGCGGCCATGACGCTCGGCATCTCGCGCCCTTGAAGCAGCACGCACTCGATATAGGCGTTGGCGATCGCCGCGGCCAGTTTATCCGCATTCGGTTCGGTATTGCGCAGTATTTCATCCATTCGCGCCGTCTGGCGCTGGTCGTATTCCGTGTATAGCGTCGCGAAAAGTCCCGAACGGCTGTCAAAATGATCGTAAACCACCGGTTTAGTGACTCCCGCCTGCGTCGCCAGGTAGCCCAGCGTCAGGGCATCGGTCCCTTCTTGCCGAATAATCTGCCAGGCAACATCAATCAGCTGTTTGCGCCGCTCTTCTCGCGTTAAACGCTGCCGTACGAGTGGTTCAGACATAGAAGCATTCTCCCGTTGACATGCTTATATACCAAAGGTAACTTACTATTGGTAGGTTACTGTTAGTATATAAGACTACGTCCAATATCGTTGTATAGCAACTGGGGTATCCGTCATGCATGCATTAATCGTGGTTTCTCATCCTCTTAATACTTCTCTGACTCACAGCGTTGCGGCGGCGATTGCGCAGGGGGTTGCCGAATCCGGCTCGCATCACAGCGCTGAAATTGCCGATTTAACCCGGGAAGGCTTTAGCCCGGTTTTTGCCGAACCGGATATTGCCGCCTTTCGGCAAACCGGCGCTACGCCGTCCGATGCGATCGCTGAACAGGCCAGAATCGATAACGCCGACGCGCTGGTGCTGGTGTTTCCCATTTACTGGTGGTCGATGCCGGGGCTGCTGAAAGGCTGGATTGATCGGGTGTTTTCAAACGGCTGGGCCTATGAGGAGACCGCCGACGGCAACGTAGTGAAGAAGCTGGGACGCCTGCGGGTACATCTGGTGGCATTAGGCGCAGCCAGTCAACAAACGTATGACAAGCACGGGTTTACCGATGCTTTTAATGCGCAAATTGTCCACGGCATTTTTGATTACTGCGGGGCTACGGTCGCCAGTTCGCAGATGTTGCTATTGCCGGACCTGCAAACGACGGAAGCGCATCTGGAGGCGGGGCGCCAGCTAGGAAGGAAGATGTTTGGCTGAGGCGCGTTTAGCTACCGAGCCTGGATTTCCGCCGGGTGGCTTTATCCGCCCCGGCCTGAAAGAATATATTATCTATGAAAATCTCACAGCATCCTGACAGGATATAATTCTTGATCAATAGTATGATATTTGTTTTCATACTGAAATGTATAGTGATAATAAAGATGATGGCTGGGTCTGGCGTTATACCGAACAGGAAAATGATCTTATCTATTCCAGAGAAATGGATAAGATTCATTGCTTGATAAATAAATTTAAGAACAGCCTTGCTGATGAGAATAAAATTTTTGTCGTAAAAAGCAATGGCAATAATCTTGATGATATAGTATTCGCTTTAGCAAAAGAGTTTAAGAGGCACGGTAACAGTAAAATACTTTACGTGAAAAGTAACGTGGAAAGTTCAGCTGTAGGCGAAATCAAGAAAGTGACTGATAATCTTTTTATTGGCGCGATCGATAAATTCGCCGACTATAGCCGGGCAAATGAATACTCGCGTGAAGGCTGGCAGGCAATAATTGATAATGCTGTAAAGGTGATGTGAATTTTTAGCAGCGTATTAATATACGCTGCATTTTTTAGCTGGTAGTAATAAAGCACGTTTTTGGGTAATGATTTAACAGCGAGTAATTATAAACGGCTTCATTTTTGTAGTATGAGTTAGGGTAGAAATTGACTTCTTTTCCCAGCAGGGATGCTAAAATTGCTACATGCAGTCTATCGGTATTTACAACTTTATACTCTTCAAGGAAGTTGATCATGCAACGGGTAGAGTTTCGTGCCAGAAATTCATTATCCCAATAGTCGCCATTCCACGTGAGCGAAATATCATGATTGTTTTCTTTATGTTCTCCTGTTAGAGACTCTGAGTCTGTTCTGAAACAGTTTGCCTGTTGTTTATAGGCCGGTTTAAGAGACAGGTATTTACTAAGATCGAGATAAAATGCCATGTCATCAGCAATGAATACGTTCTTATTTGGCTCATAGCTGAGAGATTTTATATAATCGAAAGTGGTATTTTCACGGCAAAACACTACTAATTTATCGATATTATTAGTGAATAAATCGCTATACCCTCTGATTGTCGAAGGCATAATGATCGTTTTGTGAAATTTATGAATATTATTTTGGATGAAATCGCGGCCTTCAGCATATAACCCTTCGATGAGGTTTCCTCCGCCACCAAAAATTAAAATATCAGTATCAGCGCTGTAACGCTCATCGGCTCTGTAAGGAACATAGGTAAGCGCATTTCGTTCGAAAAAATCGTACGTTGCAGATGCAATCACGCCATCGCCCGCGTTACCGGGGTTTGCCTTATAGACAAATCGATGAGATGGATGATAGGATTTTAGAAATAAATCAAATTTTAACTCTGCACTGGTCATTTTTTATCCTGTTTAACAGAAGCTATTGATTGCTATCTTAATATTACTTCAACTCACTCATTATTATAGAAAAGTCTAGGTTACTAAGGAAAGATCACAATGAAGAAAGTTCTTATAATGACGCCGGACATAGAGGGGCCTGTCCGTAACGGCGGCATTGGTACTGCTTTCACAGCCCTTGCCACTACTTTGGCAAAAAAGGGGTATGATGTCGATGTATTGTATACATGTGGTGACTATTCAGAGTCATCTGCATCAACTTTTAGCGATTGGTCACGTATTTATAGCACCTTTGGTATTAATTTGCTGAGTACCGGTCTGGTAAAAGAGATTAATATCGATGCTCCCTATTTTAGAAGAAAAAGTTACTCAATTTTGCTCTGGCTGAAAGAGAATAATGTCTATGACACTATTATTTCTTGTGAATGGCAGGCAGATCTTTATTACGCTTTATTAAGTAAAAAGAATGGCACTGATTTTGAAAATACCAAATTCATTGTCAATACCCATAGCTCAACGTTATGGGCTGATGAAGGTAACTACCAGCTCCCATATGATCAGAATCACCTTGAACTCTATTATATGGAAAAAATGGTAGTTGAGATGGCTGATGAAGTCGTTAGTCCGTCTCAGTATTTAATTGATTGGATGTTGAGTAAACACTGGAATGTTCCTGAAGAACGCCACGTTATTTTAAATTGCGAGCCATTTCAAGGGTTTGAAAAGAGAAGTGATGTTGTCGTTAAAGCCAATGAAAAAACCGCTTCAGGCGTTGAGCTTGTATTTTTCGGCCGACTTGAAACCCGTAAAGGGCTCGATATCTTCCTGCGCGCATTAAGAAAACTCTCTGCCGAAGATAAAGAGACGATCTCTGGTGTGACCTTCCTCGGGAAAAACGTCACGCTGGGTAAAATTGATTCATTTACCTATATCATGAACCAGACCAAAAACCTGGGTCTGGCAGTCAATATCATCAGCGATTATGACCGTACCAATGCAAACGAATATATAAAAAGAAAAAATGTATTAGTCATCATCCCATCGCTCGTTGAAAACTCCCCATATACCGTTTATGAATGCTTGATTAATAACGTTAACTTCCTCGCCTCAAACGTTGGAGGGATTCCAGAACTTATTCCACAGGAGCATCATGCTGAGGTTCTGTTTACCCCAACGCCGGTTGATTTATACGGTAAAATTCACTATCGCTTAAAAAATATAAACATCAAACCCGGACTGGTTGAATCACAAGAAAATATCCAGGCAGCGTGGTTTGCCGCCATTGAAAGAAAAGATAACTGCGTCTTCAAGAAAATTGATGAATCTAATCGTCCGTTAGTGAGCGTATGTATTACTCATTTCGACCGTCATCATTTGCTCCAGCAGGCACTTGCCTCAATAAAAACGCAGACGTACCAAAATATTGAAGTTATCTTAGTTGATGATGGAAGCACAAAAGAAGAATCTCATCGTTATTTGAACCTTATCGAGAACGACTTTAACGCTCGAGGCTGGAAAATTATCCGCAGTTCTAATAACTACCTGGGCGCGGCACGAAATTTGGCCGCTCGACACGCCTCCGGTGAATATCTGATGTTTATGGATGATGATAATGTCGCTAAACCTTTTGAGGTTGAGACATTTGTCACGGCAGCATTAAACTCCGGAGCCGATGTGTTGACCACCCCAAGCGATCTCATTTTTGGTGAGGAGTTCCCTTCGCCATTCCGTAAAATGACGCACTGCTGGCTCCCGTTAGGCCCTGATTTAAATATCGCCAGCTTTAGTAACTGTTTTGGCGATGCTAATGCTCTGATCAAGAAAGAAGCTTTCGACAACATCGGCGGTTTTACTGAAGATTACGGTTTAGGTCATGAAGATTGGGAGTTTTTTGCGAAAATATCCTTACATGGCTATAAATTGCAAATCGTCCCTGAGCCGCTATTTTGGTATAGAGTAGCAAACTCCGGAATGTTGTTAAGCGGGAATAAGAGCAAAAACAACTACCGTAGCTTCCGTCCATTTATGGATGAAAATGTGAAATATAACTATGCGATGGGCTTGATTCCTTCGTACCTCGAAAAAATTCATGAACTGGAGAATGAAGTGAGCCGACTGCGCAGCATCAATGGCGGCCATTCTGTCAGTAATGAACTACAGCTTTTAAATAATAAGATTGATGGTCTAATTTCTCAGCAAAGAGATGGCTGGGCCCACGATCGCTTTAATGCTCTTTATGAAGCGATTCATGTCCAGGGCGCAAACAGAGGCAGGAGCCTGGTTCGCCGTGTGGCCCGCAAAGTAAAGTCATTGTTGAAATAGCCTAATCCGCGGAGCTCGAAAGAGCTCCGCAAAAAATAGTTTTAATGAAGCTTAATTGTTCGACGCACTCAACTCACCCCGGATACCAACGTCTGCTTATTCCGCGATTAGGCTGCTTTTAGGCGGGTTCTTTAAATAGTGGTGCCCGGACTCGGACTAACGCCGCAGGCGTTGAACTGCGCTTGTCGCGCTGCCCCCGAAGGGGTGAGCCGCCGTGCGGCGAATCATCGAACGCCGTTTGATGGAGTGTCCGGTCGTAGAAAAGCAAAAACCCAGCCATAGGCTGGGTTCTCTGAATAGTGGTGCCCGGACTCGGAATCGAACCAAGGACACGGGGATTTTCAATCCCCTGCTCTACCGACTGAGCTATCCGGGCAACGGGGCGCATTAAACCGTAATCCGTACGCCCCGTCAATCAAATTTCTCGTTTTATCTACTGGTTGCTTAACTTTGCGGCAATTCTGCGCCCAAAGGCGCTTTTTTGCTGAAAATTACATCATACCGTTGTCGCCTTCGCGGATTTTCCAGCCGCTGGTCACCGAGATAGCGCGGCGCAATCCGGAGATCGCGTAGTCGCCAACGATGTCTTCGTCATCGCGCGGCGAGCTGAGCGTGATTTCCGCGTCGACGCCGTGGCGATAGGCGCCATGGTGGCTAAAGATGGTGCCGATAAAACATTTATCGTTGAGCCAGACCGGGATATACGCCACGGTTTCGTAGATATAGTTCGATGGTACGCCGCTGTAGTAGTTTTCCGCGTCGTCGGATGACGTGCCAGGAGGAATAGGACAAATCGGCGCGTCATTGTCGCTCTGCGGCTTATCCTTGAGCAGGCTGCTCTGCATCACTTCCAGCGACTTCAGCAGGTCTGATTTTTCCCTGTCATTCAGCGCCGGCGTCAGGGGTTGACCTTTTTCCGGCGAGCTGATGTCGTTGAGGGTGTAGCGGTAGCGGATCGTCACTGCTGGCGTACTGCCTGAGGGGCCAAACGGGCGCAAGAGATAGAGATTATCTTCGCCAAACTGGCCGTTGTACCAGAGCGCATAAACTTGGCCATTAATGCGTACCCAGTGGCTCCACTGGTTGGCGCCGCGGCCGTTAAGAGAGTAGAGCGCGCCCGGAACGCCTGCGTCAAAATCATCGCCGTTGCCGCTATCATCGCTGTTGACCGCAGCAAAAGCGTCGTCGCTGCGTTTTAATATCCCGGTATAGCTAAAGAGTCCGGTACCGCCGACGTAGCTGTCGATGATTAAATCACGTTTACCGTCTCCGTCGAGGTCAACCAGCGTAAAGCTGACTTTGCCGTTTTCGGAGTCGGCGCTGATATCGGACTGGAGAAACGTCTGCCACTCATCATCGCTGATATCGGCGGAGGGCTTCGTCGTCGAGACCAGAGAGTCGTCCGCGTAGGTCAGCGTAAAATGGCTGACGTTGCCGCTGAGGGGAAACTGCTCGGCGATCTTATTCAGATCCAGTTCAGGATTGACCTTCTGCTCTTTTAACACCGCGTTGTATAACGCTTTCAGCGCGTTGTTATCGGCATCTTTCTGCTGCTTTGGGATAACCTGGCCCACAAAGGTGGGCAGCATCCACGCGCCTCCGGGGGCGATTTCCCGGCAGTCACCGGTGGTGTACTTCAGGCTCTGGATAAACGTTTTACCGTCCCAGACGCGCTCTTCGCCGCTGATGCAGTCGGCGATACCGCGGCCTTTATTGAAAAAGGTGAGCACGCCGTCGGCATAGCTGGAGGCGTCGGTGGTGACCAACTGAGGCGGGGTCATAAATCCTTTGTCCACGACCCACACTGCATAGCCGTCGTTGTAGGCCGCGCGCCAGCACAGGGCCTGAATCAGCGTGTGGTTTTTATCCAGCGGGGTTGCGGTGAGTTGGCGCTCAGACGCCGGGATATCCGCGTTTTGCCAGTCGTCACAATGGCTGTTCAGGAGCGGGACGAGCTGGGGAAGGAGTTTCTGCCGCTGCTTTGCCGTCAGCGGCGCGGTAGCGGCATCGTGAACCGCCGGCGCGGCGATAATTTCCGGCGCGGGCGCTGCCGTTAAAATATTGTCATCACCGGCGTCGCCCTGGCGTAACAGCGCATCGGCAGTGCCCAGGCGCCGCTGGAACTCATCCATCTTCAAAAATACGGCGCTGCTGCCTGCGTCGGAAAGCGTCTTACGCTCGCCGTTAAGCGCCAGCTCAATTTTGCCGTTGTGCTCAAGGGCCTGAATCAGGGCCGCCGTCTGGGTATCATCGAAGCGAAAGTGGCTCTCGTCGGCGACCTCAAGCGGACCGTGATCCCGATCGTCAATAAACAGGTTTACCGCGGCATCGGGAGGAATATCGCGTTCGGTTTGCGCGAAGGTCGCGACAGCGATGACGTGCTGCGCCACGCCCGCATTGCGGGTCAGCAGAACGCTGACTTCGCCCACGGTGGTGCCATACCCCGCGGCCCGACAGGTCCCGGTGTTGTCGCAGGCGAGCTCCCAGTCTTTATGCGCGAAAGAAAAGCCTTGCGGAGAGGCTGCCAGGAGCGGTGTTGAACACAGCCCCATGGCGGCAAGCCAAAGAAGAGAGCGCATATCAAACCCTGTCAGCATATCGATGAAGGGGAATTATATGCGCGATGAATCAGTTAAGATATCGGAATCAGGTCAGGGCGCCGCCCATACGGCACTGGGCAAAACGCAAAATGTCTTCAGCCAGGCGACGCGCGGTATCGACGTCCGTCTGGCTGCGTTTGATCAGCAGTCGGCTCAGGCAGCCTTCGATGATCAGCTCCATCTGCTTCGCGACCATTGCTGGATCGTCAACTTCGAGCTGGCTAAGCAGTTCGTGGGTATAGGCCAGCGAAGCCTGCTTTTGCTGCTCGGCCAGCTGATGGATCGGATGCTGAGGGTCCGGGTAAAAAGTACAGGCGGCGATAAACAGGCAGCCGGGATAACGATGGTTGCTCACGCAGGTGGTCAGCGCGGCGTAGCGGGCCAGCAGCTTCTGCTCCGCGCTGAGCGACTCGTCCAGCAAAAGCTGGCGGCGCCAGGCATCGACCTGATGGCTGAGATAGCGAAGCGCGTCATATAACAGCGCCTCCTGGTCAGGCCAGAAACGTTTGAGGTCATTGAGCGGGTAAGCCACGCGCTCGGCGACCATTTCAAGCGTGGTGTTAGCGATACCCTCGATTTCGAGGATTTGGATGGCTTCACCCAGGACATCTTCACGTTGCACGGTCTTTTCCTCCATTTTTCCTCCTACAGTGTCGCTCACGGTTGTCGATCGCGCAAATGGGCGCTGAATGCCGCGGCATCCATAAAGCCGGTGACGCGCTGCGCGGGCTGCTCCTCGCCCCGTTCGTTGAAAAACAGAATCGTGGGCAAGCCGAGCACCTGGAGGTGCTTCAGCAGCGCCGCGTCCTGCTCGCTATTCTTCGTGACATCAACCTGCAGCAGAACGGTCTCTTTCAGGGCCTGTTGAACGTCAGGTGAACTGAAGATGTATTTCTCGAACTCTTTGCAGGCCACGCACCAGTCGGCGTACAGATCGAGCATCACCGTTTTGCCTTTCGCCTGCGCCAGCGCCTGATTGAGCTCATCGACGTTATGGATGCGGGTAAACTGGAGATGGGCCTGCTGTTGGGCGACCGGCGCATCGAAAGCCCAGTCCTGCAGTGGACGGGCGCTGACCAGCGCGGCGCCGAGCATCGCTATTTGCACGATACGCAGCCAGGGGCGCGTGCCGCCCAGTGAGGTGATAAACGCCCAGCTAAAAAAGGCGACGCCCAGCAGCGACCAAAGCCGCAGGCCCCACGGTTCGCCCACGATACGCTCCAGTAAAAAGACCGGCAGCGCGAGGATCACAAAGCCAAAGGCGGTTTTGACGTGGGCCATCCACGGGCCGCTTTTCGGCAGCAGGCGGTTACCGAATACGGTCACCAGGATCAGCGGCAGCCCCATTCCGAGCGCGTAGAGGTACAGCGTTCCGCCGCCCAGCCACAGATTACCGCTCTGGGCGATATAGAGCAGAATGGCGCTCAGCGGCGCGGTGGTGCATGGCGAGCAGATTAATCCAGCAATTGCCCCCATGGCGAATACGCCGCCGGTTGAACCGCCCTGGCGTTTGTTGCTCATCAGCGTCAGACGCGTTTGCAGCGACGAAGGCAGCTGGAGCGTAAATAGACCAAACATCGACAGCGCCAGCAGGATAAACACCACCGACAGGCCAATCAGCACATAAGGGTGCTGCAGCGCCGCCTGGAATTGCAGGCCCGCAGCGGCAACAACCAGCCCCAGCGAGGTGTAGGTTAAGGCCATACCCTGAACGTAGATAAAGGCCAGCAGCAGCGCGCGGGCGGTGGAGAGGCGTTTTTGACCGCCCAGCACGATACCGGAAATGAGCGGATACATCGGCAGAACGCAGGGGGTAAACGCGATGCCGATACCAATCAATAGCGCCCACAGCGCGCTAAAGGGCAGATCGGCGCTTTTTTCGTCCGTAGCGGGGGGCGCAAGGTCAGCGGGTGACTCGACCGGCAGCGCCGGGCGCGTTTCCAGCGGCAGGGACGGATTAAGCATCGGTTTTTTATCGCCGGATTGCGCCAGCGCGTTGCCGAGCGGCACGATTTTGGTTTCCGGCGGATAGCAAAAACCGGCATCCGCGCAGCCTTGCCAGGTGACGGTCAGGGTCGCCCCGGCGGCGGCGTGAGTCAGAGTGACCGGCACGGTCAGGCGCTGGCGGTAAATTTCGCTTTTACCGTAAAACTCGTCCTCATGCCATTCGCCTGCGGGCAGCGAAGGTTCGCTAAACGCCGCATCGGCGGACGTCAGCTTTATCTGTTTACGGTAAAGATAGTAACCATCCTTGATTTGCCAGGTCAGATTAAGGTCGTGTTGATTCTGCTGAAAATCGAAGGCAAAAGCCTGGTCAGCAGGAACAAAGTTCGAACGGCCAGGGGCGTCGAACAGGCCGGCAATGGCCGAAGTGCTGCAAAGCAGCAGGATCAGCGTAATGATGCGTTGAGCCATGAGAGGTAATCGTTGTCTCCGTGAATAACGGGCAGAACCAGAAGTTCAGGGGTTTGATACGGGTGATGGGACTTCAGGCAGTCCAGCAGCGCCTGCTGATGGGCAAGGTCGGTTTTCAGCAGCATTTGCACTTCATACTCCTGCTCCAGTTTTCCTTCCCAGTAGTAGAGCGATGTCGCTCCCGGCAGGAGAGTGGCGCAGGCGGCGAGTTTTTCCGCCAGCGCTTTGGCCGCCAGGTCCTGGGCGGTCGCTTCATCCGGCGCGGTACAGAGTACAACAACAGCATCAGGCGTAGTCATCGTGAACCTCGTATCAGCGAAAAGAGGCACTATAGCACGCAAGGTGGGGAGGATTAACGCAACGGGCCAGGATCTGGCCCGAATTTGAAGAGATTTACAGCATGATGCCACCGAAAATAAACCCGAGGATCACGCACAGCGTAATGGCGATGACGCCGGGGATCAGGAAAGCATGGTTAAAGACGTATTTGCCGATGCGGGTTGAGCCGGTGTCGTCCATTTCGACCGCCGCCAGCAGGGTTGGGTAGGTCGGCAGAACGAAAAGGGCGGAGACGGCGGCAAACGAGGCAATGGCGGTAAGCGGGCTCACGCCCAGCATCAGCGCGGCGGGCATCAGCGCCTTGGTGGTCGCAGCCTGGGAATAAAGCAGGGTCGCGGCGAAGAAGAGCACCACCGCCAGCAGCCACGGGTAGTTGTGCAGCAGGTCGCCCGCCACGGTCTGGATATCGCTGATGTGGGCTTTGACGAACGTATCCCCCAGCCATGCGACGCCGAGAACGCAGACGCAGGCGCTCATGCCGGATTTAAAGGTGCTGGCGTTGAGGACTTCACCAGTGTCGATTTTGCAGGTAATGCTTATCAGCGTCGCGATTGTCAGCATAAATACGACGATCGCTTCGTTACGCGGCAGGACCGGGTTCTGGATCAGGCCTACGGTATCGCTAATGGCGGTGGCGTAGAACATCACCGCGATGATACCAATCAGAAACAGTAAGACCGAGCGTCTGGCGTGCGGCTTCAGTTCAAAAACCTGGCTACCGCGCAGTTTGACTTCCCCTTTTGCCAGTCGCTCCTGATAAATCGGATCGTCTTTCAGCTCGCAGCCGAGGAAGTTACAGACGATGGCGGTAAGCATGACGGCAATCAGGGTAACCGGAATACAGATCGCCAGCAGGGTCAGGTAGCTGACGCCCAGCGGCTCAAGAATGCCGGCAAAAAAGACCACCGCTGCCGAAATCGGCGAGGCGGTAATCGCAATCTGCGAAGCGACCACCGCGATAGAGAGCGGGCGCGAAGGGCGGATGCCCTGTTCTTTTGCCACTTCGGTGATCACCGGTAGGGTCGAGAACGCGGTATGCCCGGTTCCGGCAAGTACGGTCATAAACCAGGTGACCAGCGGGGCGAGAAAGGTGATGTATTTGGGGTGACGCCGGAGCATTCGTTCGGCGAGACTGACCAGATAGTCCATCCCTCCGGCGACCTGCATGGCGGCGATAGCGGCGATAACCGCCATAATGATTTCAATGACGTCGAAGGGGATCGCGCCGGGTTTAATTTGAAAAACGAGAGTCAGGACGAGGACGCCCAGGCCACCGGCGAAACCGATGCCGATGCCCCCCAGTCTGGCTCCCAGATAAATAGCCAGCAGGACAATAACGAGTTCTGCACCAAACATATATGCCTTCCTTGTTTTATTAACAAGTTGATATTGGGTTGTTGTGATTTAGTAAATCAATAAGAACAAAAAAGGCATGTCATCGCTGACATGCCTGTGGTAAGTCTACTCTGAAGACCTATTGTTCGCTTTCATCGGTGTAACGCTTCGCTTTATAGGCCGGGTGCATCAGGTTCTGCGCAGAGAAGATGTCATCCAGCTCCGCTGCGGTCAGTAGCCCGCGCTCAAGCACCACGTCCCTGACGCTCTTGCCCGTTTCGGCGCAAATCTTGCCGACGATATCGCCATTGTGGTGGCCGATATACGGGTTGAGGTAGGTGACGATGCCAATCGAGTTATAGACGTAGCTTTCACATACCGCTTTGTTGGCGGTAATACCGCTGACGCATTTTTCCAGCAGGTTGTAGCAGGCGTTGGTCAGAATATGAATAGATTCAAACATCGCCTGGCCAATCACCGGTTCCATCACGTTCAGCTGCAGCTGGCCCGCTTCGGAAGCCATGGTGACGGTGGTGTCGTTACCGATCACCTTGAAGCACACCTGGTTGACGACTTCCGGGACCACCGGGTTAACTTTGGCGGGCATGATGGAAGAGCCCGCCTGCAGTTCAGGCAGATTGATTTCGTTCAGGCCAGCGCGTGGGCCGGAAGAGAGCAGGCGCAGGTCGTTACAGATTTTGGACAGTTTTACCGCCAGGCGCTTCAGGGAACTGTGGACCATCACGTAGGCGCCGCAGTCGGAGGTCGCTTCGATCAGATCTTCTGCGGGTACAACCGGCAGGTTGCTGACTTCCGCCAGTTTTTGTACCGCTAACTGCTGATAACCATCCGGGGTGTTCAGGCGTGTGCCGATAGCGGTCGCGCCAAGGTTCACTTCCAGCAGCAGTTCCGCAGTGCGCAGAATGCATTTGGTCTCTTCGTTAAGCAGAACATTAAACGCGTGGAACTCCTGACCGAGGGTCATCGGCACCGCATCCTGTAGCTGAGTCCGACCCATTTTCAGAATGTCCTGGAACTCAACCGCCTTCTGCTGGAAGCCTTCGCCCAGCTGGTTAATCGCATCGATCAGCTTGAGGATGGAGGCGTAGACCGCGATGCGGAAACCGGTCGGGTAGGCATCGTTAGTGGACTGGCATTTATTAACGTGGTCGTTAGGGTTGAGGTACTGATATTCGCCTTTCTGGTGGCCCATCAGCTCAAGGCCGATGTTGGCCAGTACTTCGTTGGTGTTCATGTTTACGGAAGTGCCCGCGCCGCCCTGGAAGACGTCGACCGGGAACTGGTCCATGCATTTGCCGTTATTCAGGACCTCATCGCAGGCGGCGATAATGGCATTGGCAACGCTTTTGGGGATAGTTTGCAGCTCTTTGTTAGCCTGCGCAGCGGCCTTCTTCACCATCACCATTCCGCGGACAAATTCAGGGATATCGCTGATTTTGTTGTTGCTGATGTAGAAGTTTTCAATCGCTCTCAGAGTATGGACGCCGTAGTAAGCGTCAGCTGGAACTTCCCTGGTACCCAACAGGTCTTCTTCGATACGAATGTTGTTTAACATGTGAACCTTCTCTTTCAAGCTGCCTATGAATTCACCAAATACGCAGAATTTATCGGATCTAGCGCATTTTCTGGCCGCAGATTATTTCCTTAATCGGCCCGGTACCCACGATCATATGCTGATGATAGCGAATATCAGCCGCCCTGATCACTTATTATGTAGTGAATCTTATAAGAATTATTAATCTGTGAAATGGGTCACCGGTTTTCTATTGTTGAAAAAAATAAGCTTTTTTTACGATTGAAAAGTGACGTTTTGGCCCAACATCTTTTTGATGCGAATAGCACATCTATGACTACGGGCGCCGACGCGGGCGTCTGTTTATGAAGGAGACGCCGGTGCGTTGGATTCCGTTAATTGCCGTTTTTTTATACGTTTACATTGAAATCTCGATCTTTATCCAGGTCGCCCATGTGCTTGGCGTCCTGCTGACGCTGATTCTGGTGATCTTCAGCTCGGTGGTGGGGATATCGCTGGTGAAAAACCAGGGTTTTAAAAACCTTATGCTGATGCAGCAGAAGATGGCGGCGGGGGAGAGCCCGGCCGCTGAGATGATCAAAAGCGTGTCGCTGATTATCGCCGGTCTGTTGTTACTTCTGCCGGGGTTCTTTACCGATTTCCTGGGTCTGCTGCTGCTGCTGCCTCCGGTGCAGAAGCATCTGACCTTGAAGCTGATGCCGCATCTGCGTTTTAGCCGGATGCCTGGCGGCGGGTTTAGCGCCGGAACGGGCGGCGGCGATACCTTTGAAGGCGAATATCAGCGTAAAGACGACGAGCGCGACCGTCTCGATCATAAAGACGATCGCCGCGACTAACATCCTCCAGGCCGGTTACTCCGGCCTGGAATACCTCTCTGCCAGCCGGCGCTTCGGTAAAAACAGCCACAGTCCCGCCAGCATGATAAACGCGTACAGACTCTTCCAGCCAACCATCGCCAGCAGCACCAGGCACAGTACGCTGCCAAACGCCGCTAACAGACGATAACGTCCCTGAAGCAGACGGCAGCCCGCCAGCATGCACAGCAGATAGATCATGATAAAAATGCCGTTGGCGTAGACGATCAGCGCATCAAGGTTGATATTGAGCGCATAAATGCACAATGCGCTAATCACGCAGCAGCCGAGGACCGCGTTCAACGCGTTACGCGGAATTTGCCGCGGCGACAGGCGGGACAAATAGCTATCGGGTTTGTGCTGCGCCTGCGACCAGACCAGGCGGGCAAAGCTCTGAATATAAATATTGAGGCTGGCGAAGCAGGCGAGATAGCCGATAACGCAGGCGATCCATAGCGCCTGAACGCCGAACAGGCGTACCACGATATTGGGTAGCGACGCGGCGGCGGCCATCTCCTCGCCAAAGGCATGAAAATGCAGGACCAGCACGGTACAGGCCCAGTAGACTGAACCCGCCAGTAACAGGCCGATCATCAGCGCGCGGGGGAAATCGCGTTCCGGCTGCTTAAATTCAGAGGCCAGGTGCGCGAAGGCCTCAAGACCGACAAAACACCAGAACATCACCGAAAGGGCAGAAAAAAGCTGCGAACTGTCGATATCAGAAGGCGGCGGGAAGGGGATCTGTGCTGGGTTTATCGCGCCGCGCCACCAGATGGCGACAATCAGGGCGACAATCAGCACGGCAACCAGCGTTTGTAGATTGGCGCTGGAGCTGGCTCCGCGAGAACCGACCCACCAGATAATCGCCAGCGTTCCCAGCTCGGCCAGCAGCAGCTGGCTGTCGTGCCAGCCAAAGAGCGCCTGACCAAAGCCGGTGGCGATATGCAGGGCAGCGGGTAACCCAACCGGGATCACCGATAAAAAGAGCCAGCCGGTGACGCGCGCCAGGCGCGGGCCAAAAGCCATATGCACAAAATGCGCTACGCCGCCTGCGCTGGGAAAGTGGCGGCCCAGCGTGGCGAAGACGATAGCGATGGGAAACACCAGTAAAATCAGTGCGGGCCAGGCCCACAGGCTGTTATCGCCGGCGACCAATGCCGCCAGCGCCGGAACGGCGAAAACGCCGGTTCCCAGTAATGATGTGGAAAGTAGCCCCACTCCTTGAGCAAGCCCCAACTCCTGTTTTAAACCACTCATGATTCAACCTTGCGCCCGGCAAAAAAGGGATGGTATCACAATCGCTTTTGCTTATGACGTCAGCTGAGGGCGGCAAATTAGTGTGCGTCTGAGCACGTGGACAAATTTTTTTTTGCTTTTCCCCTTGAAGCGGGAAAACCCCATCCCCATCTCTCAGGGCACTAGCCGGAAAACCGTGTGCGGACCGGCGTCATCCATAACTGATAATGACTTTCTCAAAGGAGAGCTATCAAAATGAGTATTCGTCCGTTACATGATCGTGTGATCGTCAAACGTAAAGAAGTTGAAACGAAGTCTGCTGGCGGCATCGTTCTGACCGGTTCTGCGGCAGCAAAATCAACTCGTGGCGAAATCATCGCTGTCGGTAAGGGCCGCATCCTGGAAAACGGAACCGTGCAGCCTCTGGACGTTAAAGTTGGTGACATCGTCATTTTCAACGATGGCTACGGCGTAAAATCCGAGAAGATCGACAATGAAGAAGTGTTGATCATGTCCGAAAGCGACATTCTGGCAATTGTTGAAGCGTAATCCGCGAACGACACTGAACATACGAATTTAAGGGAAAGATAAAATGGCAGCTAAAGACGTAAAATTCGGTAACGACGCTCGTGTGAAAATGCTGCGCGGCGTAAACGTACTGGCAGACGCAGTTAAAGTAACCCTGGGCCCGAAAGGCCGTAACGTGGTTCTTGACAAATCCTTCGGTGCGCCGACCATCACCAAAGACGGCGTGTCCGTAGCGCGTGAAATCGAGCTGGAAGACAAGTTCGAAAACATGGGCGCGCAGATGGTTAAAGAAGTTGCCTCTAAAGCGAACGACGCTGCAGGCGACGGTACTACCACCGCAACCGTACTGGCGCAGGCTATCATCGCTGAAGGCCTGAAAGCCGTCGCTGCGGGCATGAACCCGATGGATCTGAAACGTGGTATCGACAAAGCTGTCGTAGCCGCTGTTGAAGAACTGAAAACGCTGTCCGTACCGTGCTCTGACTCTAAAGCCATTGCTCAGGTTGGCACCATCTCCGCTAACTCCGACGAAACCGTAGGTAAACTGATCGCTGAAGCGATGGATAAAGTCGGTAAAGAAGGCGTGATCACCGTAGAAGACGGTACCGGTCTGGAAGACGAACTGGACGTGGTTGAAGGTATGCAGTTTGACCGCGGCTACCTGTCTCCGTACTTCATCAACAAGCCGGAAACCGGTGCTGTTGAGCTGGAAAGCCCGTTCATTCTGCTGGCTGACAAAAAAATCTCCAACATCCGCGAAATGCTGCCGGTTCTGGAAGCCGTAGCGAAAGCTGGCAAACCGCTGGTTATCATCGCTGAAGACGTTGAAGGCGAAGCGCTGGCGACCCTGGTGGTGAACACCATGCGCGGCATCGTTAAAGTGGCTGCGGTTAAAGCACCGGGCTTCGGCGACCGTCGTAAAGCTATGCTGCAGGACATCGCAACGCTGACCGGCGGTACCGTTATCTCTGAAGAGATCGGTATGGAGCTGGAAAAAGCGACTCTGGAAGACCTGGGTCAGGCGAAACGCGTTGTTATTAACAAAGATACCACCACCATCATCGATGGCGTGGGTGAAGAAGCTGCGATTCAGGGCCGCGTTACTCAGATCCGTAAGCAGATTGAAGAAGCGACTTCTGACTACGACCGTGAAAAACTGCAGGAGCGCGTGGCTAAACTGGCCGGCGGCGTTGCGGTAATCAAAGTCGGCGCGGCTACCGAAGTTGAAATGAAAGAGAAGAAAGCACGCGTGGACGACGCCCTGCACGCGACCCGTGCTGCGGTAGAAGAAGGCGTGGTTGCTGGTGGTGGCGTAGCGCTGGTTCGCGTTGCTGCTAAACTGGCTGGCCTGACCGCTCAGAACGAAGATCAGAACGTCGGTATCAAAGTTGCGCTGCGCGCAATGGAAGCACCGCTGCGTCAGATCGTTTCCAACGCTGGTGAAGAGCCGTCTGTTGTTGCTAACAACGTGAAAGCGGGCGAAGGTAACTACGGTTACAACGCCGCTACCGAAGAATACGGCAACATGATCGACTTCGGTATCCTGGACCCAACTAAAGTGACTCGTTCTGCTCTGCAGTACGCAGCATCCGTTGCTGGTCTGATGATCACCACCGAGTGCATGGTCACCGACCTGCCGAAAGGCGATGCTCCTGATTTAGGTGCTGCTGGCGGTATGGGTGGCATGGGTGGTATGGGCGGCATGATGTAATCGTGCGCTATACCCCTTAGAAACAAGGAAACCCTCGGGCAGAAATGCTCGGGGGTTTTTCTTTTTGTCGTCTTTTTAGTATAAGGTTGTACATCCGGGCCAGTGCGTCCAGCTCATTGATCGTGGGGAATAACATGCAGGTAAAATATTTAGCAGGGATTGTCGGCGCAGCATTGTTGTTAGCAGGTTGCAGCTCCAGCAACGAATTGACCTCTGGCGGCCAGAACGTACGCTTTGTTGAAGATAAGCCGGGTTCTGAATGCCAGCTGTTAGGAACCGCGACCGGCACGCAGAGCAACTGGCTATCCGGGCAGAATGGGGATGAGGGTGGCTCTATGCGCGGTGCGGCAAACGCCCTGCGTAACCAGGCGGCAGCAATGGGCGGTAACGTGATTTACGGCGTCAGCAGCCCGACGCAGAATCTGCTGTCGAGCTTTGTCCCGACCGATAGCCAAATGAACGGCCAGGTTTATAAGTGCCCGAACTGATTTAACTGCGGGTTATCCCTCTCCTGATGGAGAGGGGAACCCGGGCAACGGCTGGAAAGGTAGAGCCGTTTTCTACGTCCTTGTAGATGCCCAAATTAGTAACTAATTAAGCCTGGTTTGCATTTTAAGACAAAATGCGTGTAATTGGTCCAGACATTCCTCTTTTGTTAATATTTTCCCCGGTTGGCATGCGATGACCTCATAAAAGGTTTCACATAGCGGATATTTTTCCTGGATAGCTTTAAATTGCGGAGTTAATTTAGCCACTTTCTGAGTGATACTTTCTATGTCATGCGGGTTTGATAGGGCATTAACTTTAATTACTGCACCTGCGAGATTACTTTTTCCTTGCTCAGTTTCGAAGCAATAAACTACTGTAACATAGTCTGAATAAATGTCTTTTTTCCATGGTTCATGATGCACTTCTTTATAATTTAAGCATTCAAGATTCGTTAAATCAACGGAGTAAATTAAAATAAAATCGAGCAATGAACCAATGAGTTGTGTGATCTCATTATCTCCGATAGTATTAAATGATTGTTGAATTGCAACGATAATGAATTCAGTTTGAGTGTCATCTATATCTAGCGTTATTATTTTATCATTTTGTAATATAGCAACAAGTGTAAATTTATCATTTTTGAACTTTGGGGCTAAGCCTGTAACTAAGTATCCTGGATCGGGCTGCATGGCTTCTGCAGTGACAATCTCAGGCGTATTCGCAGATAATGACTCAATGCTGGCCATGATTTTAGATTTATATACTTCATGGTTATCAGATAAATACTGGGAAATTTTAAGCATCCGGAAGCGTAGAATGATTAGTAAGTCAATTAATGTAGTGACTTGCATATACATTATATGCTGCTTATCGTTAGTATCTTTAATTTTGAACATCATTAGACACAGATGTTCTCCATGTTTAATCGGTGCAGTGTTGAGTCCTTTGAGTATCATATTATATGGTCCTTATTTAGCAGGATTACGACATAGATATATATTCAGACAAATCAATGACACGGTCTGCTGATGCAATTGTGGAGGGGCGATGTGCAACTATAACTCGTGTGATACTTAAATTGGAGATAGAATTATTAATACTAGCCTCGTTCCCAAGGTCAAGATGACTTGTAGCTTCATCCATAAATAAAATTCCTGGTTTACGATACAACGCTCGTGCAATTAATAGTCGCTGTTTCTGCCCGCCAGAGACACCGGTACCTAATTCACCAATAAGTGTTTCATAGCCCATAGGCATTTTCATTATTTCATCATGAATATTGCTGTAACGTGCACATTCAATAATCAAATCTTCATCAGCATTATCCTCGAACCCACTAATGTTTTCAGCAATGGAACCAGAAAATAAACGGTCTTCCTGTAAAACGCATGCCGTACTTAGACGATAGTTATTTAGACCTATTTTATTAACATCAAGATTGTCTGCCAGTACATCACCGTAAGTAGGAGAAAGAAGACCACACATGACTTTCAATAAAGTAGTTTTTCCAACGCCGGAAGGCCCGACAATAGCTATTGATTCCCCGGGATTAATCGTTATATTTAGATTCTTGAAAATAGGCTGAGAAAAAGAATCATACTGATAACTTAAATTTTTAACTTCAAGCTTAATGCCTTTATCTTGCTGGAATACTCGTCGGACGGGCATTTCTGCTTCTGGCTCACAAAATACAATTTCAGAAAGTCTCTCATTATGTAGGGATAACATACGAAGCTGCATAAAGAGATCGATAAGACTGGATGCGCGTTGAGAAAATTGCCCTCGATAGGCATTGAAAGCCATAAACATCCCTAAAGTCATATTATTATCAATTACTGCCAGCGCCCCAAGCCAAAGAATTACAACTTGATCTATAGATGAAATTAAAGTATTAACTCCACCAAACATCATATCGAAGCGGGTTTGTTTTATTCCTGCATTACAGGAGTCAATATTAAGATTTAACCAGTGGTGTGAGCGCCTTTCTTTAAGATTTAAAGCTTTGATTGTTGCAATACCATAAAGAGATTCCATAAAGTGTGAACTGGAACGTGCTCCTTTTATTACCTGTTCTTCAGATACCCGACGGTAAAATCGATAGGTGGCTAATCGCATAATGGCATAGCACATTGTAAACCCTACGACTACCCAGACGAGCCACCCACCATATAAAGTCAACATAATTAAAAGACCTATGGTCATTATGCTGTCAATAATACCGGTAACTATACTATTAGTAAAAGTGGAACGAATAACATCTAGTGATGAAAAACGTGATTGAATATCGCCTAAATGCCGTTTTTCAAAAAATGATAAGGGCAAGCGAGTCAGATGGTCAAAAAGTGAAGTTTTCCATTGTATATTTGTAAGGGTATTTAGCGTTAAGGATGTCCATGCCCTTAGCATACTGATAAAAGTACGAAATAATGTGAAGGAAACCAATCCAATACAAATAACCGCAAGTAAACTTTGATCATGAGCCATGATAACATGGTCCGTAACCATTTGCGTACCTACCGGAAGTAAAAGGCCAATGGCCTCAATGACTATCGAAAAAGCAAAGATTTTTACAAGTGTGCTTTTCAAACCAACAATGTTACGCATTAGATCAAGTAAGCGTAAACGAGATTTTACCTGCTCTTGCTGAAAATTTTGATCTGGCCAAAGTTCGAGGGCTATACCTGTAAAATAATTTGACATTTCTTGCATGCCAATAATGCGCTTGCCGAGTGCTGGATCATGCACAATAAAACTATTTTTACGTACCTTGGTCAATACAACATAATGATTCATCCCCCAATGAATAATACAGGGGAGTTTTAATTGATTAACTTCGTCAATATCTAATGATAATGCTCTGCTTTTTAATCCAGCCCGCTCAGCTGTTTTACTAAGAGATAATAATGTGACGCCTTGAGTAGGGCTACCATATCGTTGACGGAAATTAAATAAATCTATATTTAGACCATGAAAAGCAGATATCATCGCCAGGCATGCGATACCGCATTCAGCAGCTTCTGACTGTAAAATTACTGGGATTTTTTTTCTCAGTGAGAAATTAAGCTTGTCAGTGATTGTTTTAAATAATGTATCAGTCATGGATTGGGCCACTCACACTCTGAGAAATTTTGTATATTGGTGTAAACATCCACATATAAAGTGGACGCTCCTCAAGAAAAACAATAGCCTGAGCTTTTAGGCCATTTGATAATTCCAGAGTTTTGCCATTATAAATGAATTGATTGTTTTTAATTTTGACTATAGCTTTATACAGTGCGAGTTCCTGTTGATTAGAACCTGTTGCAACATTAGTATATTCGGACATTTCTTGCCGAGAGGCTGGCACCGAAGATATTGATATCACTTTCCCGGGGAATTGGCCAAATTTATCTGACGGGAAGGCATCGTAACGTATATTAACAATGTCTCCAGATTTTACATAGGGTATTGCATTGTTGGGTAGCCATAATATCAAAAAATATTCAATATTCCCTGTTGGTTTTATTTGAGCGAGACTGCTTCCTTTATCAACCATTTGTCCTGCAGTTACAGCTACTGATTCAATTTTACCATCTGATGTTGCTTTGATGACAAGATTACCATTGGCATTTGATTCTACACGCTGATTTTTAAAATCATTGATTTGGTTTTTTTGATTAGAAATTTGGTTGTCATAATCTGCAGCTTTAGTCACTATGTCACTTTTTAGCTGTGTCAACTGAGACTCAAGTTGCATTCTTTGGCTAATGAGCGATTGGTATGTACTCTGTTGTTGGAAGTAAAGAGAATGTTGATAATTATACTGATCTTTAGTAATTAAACCTTGCTTGAGATATTGATCATAACTGGAAAGGTTTTCTTTCATTTTTTTTAGACCAGAGTCAGCGTTGGCTAACATTTTGGTAGTCTCTTTAAGGGAAGTAGAATATTGATTAACCTGAGTATTTAATGCATCTAAGGTTTCTTCTTTGTTTATCAAAGTTTTTTCAATGATTTCTTCCGCATTAGTTATTTTTTCAGTAATAACAGCTGACATGGTGTCAGTGACGTTGCCGTTAACGGTTGAGCGTGAGATATCAAGCTCGTAAAGAGGGGTGCCTTTTTTAATGATATCGCCAATGTTAACATATTTCTTTACCACAAATCCTTGTTGCGGTGCAAAAACATTAATAGAGTGAGGAAGCGTAATTACTTCACCACGCACATCTATTCTTTGCGTATAGCAACAGAATTTAAGCGTGAAAATCAAAACGCATAGAAAAAATAATGATATTGAAAGAATAGCCCATGCAGGCATTCCCGCTAATAATAATGCTTTTCCTTTCCAATGGTTTTTCTTATGTTCAATCGCTTCCTTGCGATAGAGTTTTTTATTCATAGATAATCACTTATTTATGTTGATATTAATTTTTGATTTTTTATAAAAAGAAACTTAAAAAGCATACAGTAAAAACTGTATGCTTTAAGTTATAAACTAAAAGAAATTAAGACGGTTTATAAGCGCCGGAAGAGCCATCAAGAACACCTTCAATGATGCCAGTTGACATATCATTAATGTATTCAGTACCTCTGTATACGCCCATTACAGCGCCCCAGATGCCACCCTGGATTGCTCCCCAGATAGCGCCAATACTGGTACTAATAACGCCAATGCCAAGCATGCCGCCACCTTTACCATTACCAGTAAGGCCACCCTGCAAGCCGCCTGCCGCTGAATAAGCAACTAAGCCAAATATTCCACCAAGGACGCTATCAACAAGAGCACTACCAAAACTTTGGGTTCCATCGATAAGCTGCTGAAGACCAGCACCAGAAACATCATTCATTTCAGTTAGAGTCAGTTCTTTCATTTTTTTCTCCTTGAGAGATTCTCTCGATGATAAATCAATTACAATGCGATATAATATCCGCTGGTGTTATTGATTTAATAAGCCAAATATATTTGTTGATTATGAACGATTCAATTCATTGATAGAAAGGTTATTAAGGATATAAACAATATATCAATGTTTTTCATGACCTGTCGTTCTTCAGGTGATTATCACTTTTATCTAAGAATTATAGATTAAAACCAGCCATTAGGCTTATAGGCACCACCGGTGCCATCCAGTACACCATTTGCGATTATATCTGCATATTTGTTAACGTAGTCAGAACCATTATAGATACCTGCTACGGCACCATAAATGGCACCGTGAATGGCTCCCCAAATAGATCCGACAGCGATGGATACTAATCCAAATCCTAATAAGCCACCGCCAGCACCGCTACCGGTAACCCCACCCTGCAGACCGCCAGCAGATGCAAATGCAAGGGCTCCAATTACACCACCGATGGCGCTGTCAATTACTGCCTCACCCAAACCTTGGGTTCCCGCAATAAAATCCTTGAGTGAAGCACCAGAAACATCATTCATTTCAATAATAGTTAGTTCTTTCATTATATTTCCCTTTAGTGATATTCCTACGGACTAATATCATGTGCAATCAAAAGATTATTTTGATTGTAATACGTGCAAATGTACACCTACCAATAATGCTATTCGCGATAGGTCGCAGAGAAATATAGACTATAAAAAAATATTTCCAATATATTTATTGCATGTTCATATTGAATTTTACTACATCATGTACTAGCTTACACAATTCACATTACGTTGTTTTGTGAAATGAATATATATTGAGTTAAGTAATTATCTATCATGAATGGTTTGATATATAACGCTCTTAACTAAAAACGTGAGTTTTATTTATTGGATTTATTGCTGTTTATAGAACTGATGAATGTGGCTATTTTACGTGGAGAGGGGGATAAGTTAGTTTAAATGGGTAAATGTGTTCTTAGAATTACTACGCTACACCAAGATATGAAAATCACTATTGGTGTAGCGTACTTATTATACGATGCTATTTTTCCTGGAGGATAATTTCGAATTGACCTTTAACCTCCCCGGTAGTGCCAACTGAAACATCATCTGAGAGTTTATAGTAATCAGCGGTAAGTTCTAAAGTTTGGTTTTTTGCCATACTCCTGTACTCATAGCTATCCAGATCATAAAATTTAATTGGGCTTGCTCCTTTTTTAATTATAAAACCAACATTTTTTGCTCCACTTGGTAGTGCGTTTAGCAATACACCGTCAGTCGTAGATGAGTTCTCTGTAATAGGGTTGAACCAGTATAGATAGTTAAGGCCTACTTCTGAGTCTGGACAGCTAATGTCTAATGTTATTTTTTTCTGTTTACCTGTGGCAGCTCCTTGCCCTAATGCTTTCAACTGAGATACATCTATACTCTGTAGCATCACAGTGCTCCCGCCTCGCGGGTTAACATTACATGTTGTTTCTTTAAATCTTATAGAGCTTAGATTGATGTTAATTTTTAATAATTGCGAACTATTAGGGTTACCTGTACCTTGCGTTTGGGAACCTGGAGCTCCGGCTAAAAAATATACAGTAATTAAACCAGGTAATTGATTTTTTGTAATCGGACCTGTTTTAACTAACCAAACAGTGACTTGTCCCGAAATACTTGTTTTAGAATAAGTGTGACTGTTGGCCGGTATAGGATCGTTCAACTTGGCAGGAATAGGCCGTCGAATTGTGCCAATTGTTATATCTGACATTTGATAACCGATGCCAGGAATTCCTGTAGCGTAAACCGGCATATTCTGGACTCCAGTTACGCCAGTATCAATATCATTTGTACTTCTTATAACAAAGATATCATCAGGAGCACAACCCGAATATGTTTTAATATCAGTAACATTACCACCGCGAACAGCAGTAGCCAGTATTGAACCATTTGGTAGTGTTGAGTCAGCAAGGATGGCTGTAGTGCCGAAGTTAACCGTTATTCCACCACCACCACTTCCATACTTTTGACAATTTGCTTGCGCTTGCCAGCTAATGCCGCTTATCAAAATAACTAAAATAAATAAATTTTTCATAGTATTCGTTATCCCTATTAACGGCAAACAGCAGTAGCTTGCGTGATGCCTTCGATCACCGGTACCAGGCTATATGTCGCTTTACATTGCTGCTCTGTTTTAGTTCCCCATTGAGCGTAAACTTCACCATTATCTTTCAGGCCTGACAGATAGACCATGCCGCCATCAGAAACGATACTGGCTTGAGCCTTTTTATCTGCTGTTAAGGTTACCGTAGCACCATAAGGAACATTATCGCCCGATGTCCTTTTCAGTATCAGGAACGCACGACGACCAATATTTCCCTCGAAATTTGCCCGTACGATTGCCGCGCGAGTAGGAACTACTTTTTGGGTAGTATTTGGCAGTTCCATATTATCACTCAGGGTAGTGTTATCTAAGGTCACGCTGGTACGATGGTATGGTGTGACGTAAGGGATAATAGCATAACCGCGATAATCAGTTTCAATGGTTGCATCGTTCTCGAGACGAACATGATCTAAACCTGGCGCTTTGACTAATACGGAGGTTTCGGACATCTCCTGACCTAACGTAACGCCATCAGCATGAACCAATATCCCGCCGTTCAAGCCATAATTCAGTAGTTGGCTATGTTTGCCATAGCTGTACCCACCATTAACTGAGCCCATTGAACCACGGTAATTGCTATATACGCCACCGCTGGCATCTTCCCGGTTGCTATAACCTTGCTGAACGTTCCAGTCCAGATTATGATTCTCCAGCGCTACGCCGCTAAGAGATACATACTCATCTGTAGATCCAGGGCTGCTGTTAGTCACGTTATAGGTTGCATAGGTGTTCGGCAGCCAGTCACCTAGCGGCACTGTGATATTAAAGGAAACTACGTGGTCGTCTTCTACAGTGCGGCTTGAGCCGTTACTGCCCCAGGAATAACGGCTATAGCTATAACCTGCATAATAGTTAAAGCGACGGAATCCACCATTGTAGCCAACGTTTAATGAGTTGTTGTGGCGATTGCTATCCCAATAGTCCTCGAATATGCCGGATACGGAAAGACTGCCTAAACCAGCCCCCAGGCTTTGGCTGACGGTAATATTGGTGCGGTTACGTATCGAGTGAGACGTATAACCACCATAACGGTTGTTATAAGAATTCATCACATCGGTAAGTGTATTAAAGCCGGAAGTTGAATAGCGATAACCAGCGACGGTAATATTAGTACCGGTTTCAATAATATTTTTACCATATCGGATGCGCCAGGACTGCCCGGACGTTTTATCCGCATCTTTCTTCTTAGACCACGCTTCGGTGACGTCAGCTGAAAGTGCGCCGATATCGCCAAGGTTTTGCCCAACGCCAAATGCCAGCGCCTGATAGTTAGATGCTGCCTGTATACCGGTATAAAACGTTGTATTACTTAACGCGCCATAGCTTATGGTGGCCTGCGTAAAGGGTTTTTCATCAATATTGTCGTCATAGGGACGATATTGACCGCTGGTAATTTCATACTCCATCTGGCCTTCTCTGAGCATCAGCGGCAGAGAAGCGTATGGCACGACGAAGTTTTGACGGGAACCATCGGCTTCTTCTACGGTAACGTACAGATCGCCGTTACCGCCGGTAGAGTAGAGGTCGGTTATTTCAAAGGCACCGGGAGCAACAAAAGCCTGGTAAATCTGATAACCATTCTGTTTGATAACGACACGGGCGTTAGTTCTGGCAATGCCGCGAACAATTGGCGCGAAACCGCGTAGGCTTTCCGGGATCATGTCCTCGTCTGTCGCCAGCTGAACCCCTGTAAAGGGCACGCTATCAAAAATGCTCGACAGGGATGAGCTTTCCCCCATTACCAGCGTGCTCTTTAATGGAATGATGCTGCGCTGAGCATACAGATAAACGGAGTCCCAATCGCTTTTCGCTCCTGCTGATTTATTCCAGGTGCTAAGGTTTCGAAGTCGCCATGGCCCGATATTCAGCCCGGACTGCAGGTTAAGGTTATAATATTCGTTATTGGCCTCGTAGTCTTTGCCTGAACTGAACTGATAATTGGTCAGCAATGCGTTGATCCCGTCATCATATTCTTCAGGAGGAACAAAACCTTGTGCTTTAGTTGACAGTGCTGCTTGCGGTATAGAGATAATCAGCTGTTGAGTATTGAAGTTAAAATCGGTTGTAAAGTTAGGAATGATACTCGAGTCCACACACCCGTTAGTGTCCTCTTTTAGAGCCGGGAATGCTTCAGAGCGTAAACCATAGCTAATTAACTTAGCCATGCTCAGGCACGGAACCAGTTTCAAATCGCCCGAAGCAGGATCTTTTTTTTCGACAAACCGAATATCAGCTGTTTCCTGTAGGTCGTTATTTAAAATCACATCAATGCGATATTCACCCGGTGCCTGAGCATCTTTCGATGCGTATAAGGATAAGTCCGGTATTGAAGAGGGATCGTTTTGACCAACTGATTTTATAAAATCAGGATCAAAGAAATCACGCGCCAGGGCATTGTTGCACAAACCGAGGGCTAACGCAGGAACAAGCACGAAAAATGTGTGGGACACACCAGAAAAAACACTATCCCTTTTTTTTATTAAAATAGACATACTTTTCACCCTGGCCGATCGAACAGAACAAAATTATATTGATGATGAATAGGCAGAACCCGTGCCTCCATTGTCAGTAGCAACTTTCCACTCTATTTCTGAACCATTAACACCAGCTGGCAAAGGGAATTCTTTGGTAGTAAATGCATCTATATTATTAACGGAACCACTGATTTCCTTACCATTGATTTTTATAGATTTAAAATAGATAAAGAATGGCGTCGGATTTTTTAACGTGATTTTATTACTTGATTTATGCCACTCTAGTTTTTTTGCTTCTTGGTTGACTGTCAGATCCTGTAAGGACAATGGGCGGTAGATAAGACGCATTCTATGGCGTACAGCTAATTGAATCTTATTTTTATCAGTATCCGCGTCATTGGTTGGCGGGATAGACATAACATTGAAATAGTAAACAGTCTCTCGATCCTTAGGCGCATTGGTTATATGGGCGTTAGGAAATATTCGTAACGTATTCTTCTGTTTTGCTTCCAGACGAAAAAGTGGGGGAGTCACCATAAAAAGAGAGTTTTGGCTACCTTCACGGGGCTCAACCCATGACTTGATTAAATAAGGAATGTCATCTTTATTTTCCAGGTTGGCGCTTATCTCTCTCGAGCCCTCTTTAAAAAGATGTCGTGTAGAGTCCACGACTACACCGCTATGGGCAAAAAAACTAGCTGAAAGAGAAAAGGCTGCCACTATTTTTAATGATGACTTCAACATAATTCATTCCCTGAATACAATAATAGGGCTTACCAGTGGTAAGCCCTGCTGAGTATTAATAGTTGATAGTAAAGGTTGCAACACCTTTAACAGCACCCTCGGTTACACCGTTCGCTGTTTTAACATATGCTGCTTTATAACGCATATAAGACGGAGTGCCTGCGGTATAAGCGATAGTTTTTGCAGTTGTGCCAGTAAAGCTAACGCGTGAACCGTCGGTATTAATAACGGTTACAGCGGCGTTAGTTGCTGGGCTAACCGCGGTGTTAGTCAGAACATTATCCTGACCGCTGATATAGTCACCAGTTACAGTAACGTTCAGGTTACCAGTGTAATCAGTTGCACCTTTCTGACAGTCTTCGATTTTGTACTCAATATCTTTAGCCAGCGCCATATATGGAGTGTTAACCCCCTGACTTTCCAGGATAGAGGCTTTTACATCATCCAGAGTTAAGGAACCGCCTTGGATCTGAGCTGATGGAGTAACGTTACAGGATTCACCAGTATTGGTTACGTTGCCGAGAATTGTCAGTTGAGAACTGTTCCCTGCCGCGAAAGCCTGTGCGCTCAGAACTGCAGATGCAGCGACCATTACAGCTACGATTGTTTTTTTCATTTATTTAATCCATTTATAAAAGCTTAAAAATTCCTGAATAGATGCCTGGCTTGGTTATCAACTATAACTATTGTTAATAATTAACTAGTAGTTAATAACTGACTGACCTTTATCTGCGCCTGAGCCCTATCGTTTCCTTTCGCTCGTCCTTAACGCCAGTCTTCAGGCTTTATAGGCTAGAGCGACGACGAATTTAAATGGAAGGGGGGCAAAATGCATGTGAATTTTATCTAAAATTTATTTAAAACTTGAATTGTCATTAGTTCATGTTTTGTTGTCTGTTTAGTAATGGTTTAAGATGGCTAGTATAATAATGGCGCCATCGTCTCTTTGCCTAAAAATAACATGTTAATCTTGTTCATGTCGGACGGATAACGTGGTTTTTTTGTCTGCAGTCAACTGACTCCGGTTGTGAAAAGGATTTTCTGGCCTTTGACGATGAACTCTATTTTTATTTGTTGTGATTTCACATATCCAATAAAGGAAGGGATAACATTATGGTATTCAACGAATATATCATTAATAATGAAGTTATTTTTGATACAAATGTGAATAAACTAAAACCATTAGGTGAGCACGGTGATTGCGTTGCTCTAAATGCACCTACCGCGCGTTGTCTTCAACTATTGCTGGAAAGCAATGGAAAAGTTATATCTCGTGAGGAGTTTTTAGATGCAGTGTGGAAAACGAGAGGCGTTGTTGTCTCGCAAAATACATTCTATCAAAATATTTCGCTATTAAGAAAGTCACTACTAAAAGCTGGATTATCGCAAGATATCATTGTTACTGTACGGCAGCGTGGCTTTGTTTTGGCAGCAGATTCCCACGTTGATTTTTTGTCCAGAACCGATGAAGAAGAGTCAGGAAATTTAGAAAACATACCGATAATAAGCAATGTTGCTCCTCTCATGGCGGAAAGGAAGGTGCTTGATAACCCCGCAAGGCCTCCAGAGTTACATATAAATGATAATAATAAGCAGCCAGCTTTGAGTTTGCCGGGCTGGTTTTTGCTGCTACTGGTAGCCTTAATAGCAACCAATATACTTTCTTTAATATTATGAATAAAATTAATATGTGCTTAGGCTATTCTTTTATACGTATATGTAATATTTAGCTGGGTTGATTTTTTCACGTGAAGTAATGTTGCATTTGCGTTCTGATGTCAGTCAGTGACTGCATCCTGATAGTGTCTGCCAGGCCGGGCCCGGCAGACATATTGATTAGCGCTGTTTTAAGCCCAAATCCAGCGGTGTTTTGCTCGGTTCACCACCGATTTCCCGTGCAAGTTTTGGTACTAAATAACCAGATACCATCGTGAGCAGTTCACGCATAATCTTCCTCGCCTCTTCGTCGCTGACCATAAAATGTGCTGCGCCCTGCACTCTATCCAGAACGTGAAGGTAATAAGGCATGACTCCGGTATCGAATAACGCATTGCTTAGATCGGCGAGCGTGCGCGCGTCATCGTTTACGCCGCGCAGTAGTACGCTTTGATTAAGTAAAGTGACGCCAGCTATACGCAGACTCTTCATCGCGGTACGAAAAGCCGCATCTATTTCGTTAGCATGGTTGATATGGTTCACCAGCAGTACCTGCAACGATGAAGCAGAGATACGCGCAACCAGCGTATCGGTAATGCGCGCAGGAATCACAATAGGCAACCGACTGTGGATACGCAGGCGCTTAATATGCGGGATGGCTTCCAACTGCGTAAGCAGCCAGTCTAGTTCTGGGTCTTTCGCCATCAGCGGGTCACCGCCGGAAAAAATGATTTCATCCAGCTCTGGATGAGACGCAATGTACTCCATGGCCATCTGCCAGTTGCGCTTATTACCCTGGTTTTCAGCATAGGGAAAGTGGCGGCGGAAGCAATAACGACAATTAACCGCACAGCCGCCTTTAACCAGCAGTAACGCGCGGTTGCTGTATTTATGCAGTAGACCAGGCACAACGCTGTGCTGTTCTTCCAGCGGATCGGTGGTAAATCCCGGAGCATTAACAAACTCCTCCCGGGAGGTAAGTACCTGACGGAGAAGTGGATCGTTGGGGTTTCCTGGTTCCATACGGGCAATAAATGCCCGCGGGACACGCAGTGCGAACAGGCGCCTGGCATCGCGTCCCGCCAATAGATTCGCATCAGCGTCTACATTTAAAAGATGCAGCAGTTCATCAGGACTGGTCACAACATCGGCAAGTTGCGTTAACCAATCTTCTCTGGATGGGGTATTTAGGGTTACAATATGCGCCATTTTGTGGCTTAGCTACCAATTAACAAAGTTTCAGAGGGCCTTATGGCGACTTACTATAGCAACGATTTTCGTGCCGGTCTTAAAATCATGATGGACGGCGAACCTTATGCAGTTGAAGCCAGTGAATTCGTTAAACCAGGTAAAGGCCAGGCTTTTGCGCGCGTTAAGCTGCGCCGCCTGCTGACGGGTACCCGTGTAGAGAAAACCTTCAAGTCTACGGATTCCGCTGAAGGCGCGGACGTTGTCGATATGAACCTGACTTACCTGTACAACGACGGTGAGTTCTGGCACTTCATGAATAACTCTACTTTCGAACAGCTGGCCGCTGACGCTAAAGCCGTTGGCGACAACGCTAAATGGCTGCTGGATCAGGCTGAATGTATTGTGACTCTGTGGAACGGTCAGCCAATCTCCGTTACGCCGCCGAACTTTGTTGAGCTGGAAATCGTTGAAACCGATCCAGGCCTGAAAGGCGATACTGCTGGTACCGGCGGTAAACCTGCAACTCTCTCCACTGGCGCCGTGGTTAAGGTTCCGCTGTTCGTACAGATCGGCGAAGTCATCAAAGTGGATACTCGCTCTGGCGAATACGTATCCCGCGTGAAGTAATTTATGCGCTGAGATGGTTGGCGCAGCGTTTCGCTGCGCCCTCTACCGAGCGTAGACGCAGGCAGGGAAGATGGCTCATAAATTAAAACTTCCGGTACTACTATTATTACTAAGCTGCGCTCTTCTGGCCGGATGCAATACGGCTCGCGGCGTCGGTGAAGATATCCAAAGTCTGGGCCATGTCATTTCTCATGCTGCCAGTTAACCTGATTTCATCAGGAAATCCTCATTCACAATTAGTTTCTCCGTTTGGCTCAATCCTTTTAACCTCTTTTTCTCTTAAAAATCGCCGCGTTTCCCTCATCCTGGACCAGTTTGTCTATGCTTATAGAGCACGATAACTAAAACTGGTTAATAAGGATGACATTATGGTAAAAAAAGCGATTGCAGCGTTCTTTACGGTTTTGGCTCTTTCCTCTGTACTGACTGCATGTAACACCACGCGCGGTGTTGGTCAGGATATTTCAGAAGGCGGCAGCGCGATTTCGGGCGCCGCGACCAAAGCTCAGCAATAGACCATAGCGGTACGGCCGCTGGTCGTACCGTTCTTCCTCACCTTAGTCACGTCGTGTATAATTCCTGTGAAATATCATCTGCCTTACGGGACGACCTGTAAGCGTTTCACATCTGGGGACGGCCCCATCAAAGGAGCCATATGTCCTGGTTAGTTCTGTTTATCGCTGGTCTGCTGGAAGTCGTCTGGGCAGTCGGTCTGAAATATACCCACGGTTTTAGCCGCCTGGTGCCAAGCGTGATAACGATTGCCGCCATGGTCATCAGCATGGCGCTGTTGTCATGGGCGATGAAAACGTTGCCCGTAGGGACGGCTTACGCCGTTTGGACCGGAATAGGCGCGGTCGGCGCAGCCGTGACGGGTATTATCCTGCTGGGCGAATCCGCCAGCCCGATGCGCATTGCCAGCCTGGCGTGCATTGTGATTGGCATCATTGGCCTGAAAATGAGCGCGCATTAATACTGCTGATTGACCCATAGTAGTTTGCTCACGTCGAATCCTTGCCGGGTAGCGATATCCAGCATCTGCTGCTTCACTTCCGGCGGGATTTTCGGCGTGCGCGCAAGTAGCCAGAGATAGTCGCGATCGGGTCCACAAACCAGCGCGTAGCGATAATCCTTATCCAGCGCTATCACGCTATAACCGCCATAGAAGGGGCCGAAAAATGAGACCTTCAGCGCGGCGCGAGTGGGTTCCCCGGTAAAATAAGCTACGCCATCGGTTTTTTGCCACATACCCCGATCGGGGTTGTAGCCTTTATTTACCACGTTCAGCCCGCCATCATCGCGCAGGCTATACGTTGCGGTGACTTTTTCCAGGCCGCTTTCAAAACGGTGATCGAAGCGGGCAATCTCATACCAGGTACCAAGATAGCGTTGAGCGTCGAAGGGGCTAACCACGGTTACGCCAGGAGGCGGTGCCGGCGTAGTACAGGCTACAAGCAGAAATGAAGCGGCAACAACCGCAATAACGGGTAGCAGACGCATAATTTTTTCCTTGCCAGTTTTAAGCTAAGTGTAGAGTCAGGCAGGAAAAATGCGGCAGAATTTTCTTGAGAAGCGAGCCCGGTAACAGAATGCTACCGGGCTTATTGCAGCTGAGGTAAAAGCCGCGTACGGCTATCCGTTTAGATGAACAATATGCCGACGAGGGTGACGACGGTCAGAATCGCCGCGAGTCCATAGAAGACCCACTTACCGTTGGGTACGTGAATTTTCAAATCGTGCATCGCATGGTGAATACGGTGAAGCCCGCACCACAGCGGCAGAACAATCATCAGGAAAATGAATGCACGGCCAATAAAACTATGGGCAAAAGCCAGTACGCGTTCATAGCTGAATGCGTCAGCAGGCGCGAGGCCCAGCGGCAGCATAATACCTACCAGCAGCACAATGACGGGGGCGATAATCGCTCCCCACATGCCGCCAGCGCCAAACAGCCCCCAGAATACCGGCTCATCCGAACGTTTTGGATTGGGATTAATCATTCCAGCCTCCTTACCAGAACAGCGCGACAAACAGGATCACCACGGTGACGACCGCAGTGACGACCCAAAGCCCTTTAATAATTGGCTCTGGCCCCATTTTCTCGCCTTTAAGGATAATATTGGCGGCTTTCGGCGCCAGCTCAAACCAGGTTTTGGTATGCAGCAGCGCGGCTGCAAGCGTGATCAGGTTCAGGATCACGACAATCGGGTTTTGCAGAAAACCGATATAGCCCGCCCAGCTCTCCGCGCCATGCTTCAGTGCGAACAGCCCGTAAATCAGCACGATGCTGAACCAGACCGTGGGTACCGCCGTTCCTTCACGCAGCATATAGAAGCGATAAAACGGCAGCTTTTTCCACCAGGTGGACGGCATCGGCCGCACGTAGGGTTTGCGTTTAGTCGTCATACAGCACTCCTTAGCGTGGTTTCAGGGTGGCGATAAGAAAGTCTTTCGAGCTTTCTACCTTGCCCTGCTGGATCGCGGCCGCCGGGTCGACGTGTTTCGGGCAGACTTCGGAGCAGTAGCCTACGAAAGTACATGTCCAGACGCCATTCTGGCCGTTAAGCTGCGCCATACGTTCCTTTTTACCGTGGTCGCGGCTGTCTTCGTTGTAGCGATGGGCGAGGGTGATCGCCGCCGGGCCGATAAACTCCGGATTAAGACCAAACTGCGGACAGGCCGCATAGCACAGGCCGCAGTTGATGCAGCCGGAGAACTGGTGGTACTTGGCCATTTGCGCCGGCGTCTGCGTGTTCGGGCCCTGATCGGGCGTGCGCGGGTTGCCAATGATGTACGGCTTAATGGCTTCCAGGCTTTCGATAAAGTGGGTCATATCGACCACCAGATCGCGCTCGATTGGGAAGTTGGCCAGCGCCTCGACTTTAATACCTTTGGTGTATTCGCGCAGGAAAGTTTTACAGGCCAGCTTTGGCACCTTGTTCACCATCATGCCGCAGGAACCGCAAATCGCCATGCGGCAGGACCAGCGGTAGCTGAGGTCTGGCGCGAGGTTGTCCTTGATGTAGCCCAGGGCATCAAGCAGTGAGGTTTGCTCATCGTAGGGAACTTCATAGAAAGCGCTGTGCGGTGCGATGTCCACTTCCGGGTTGTAGCGCACCACTTCGACTTTCATATTTTTCATCTCAGCCATTCGTCGTCTCCTTCTTCTCGGCTGCTTCCGCTTCCGCACCGTACACGCGTTTTGCCGGCGGCAGAGTGGTGATTTTCACATCACTGTACTCCAGACTGGTATTACCGTCGGCATCGCGGAAGGCGAGGGTATGCTTGAGGAAGTTGACGTCGTCACGCTCGGTGCAGCCTTCGTCCAGACGCTGATGCGCGCCGCGGGACTCTTTACGCGCGAGGGCGGAATGCGCCATACATTCGGCGACGTTCAGGCCATGGCCCAGTTCGATGGTGTACAGCAGGTCGGTATTGAACACGCTGGAGGTGTCGGTGATACGCACGCGCTTGAAGCGCTCCTGCAGCTCGGCCAGCTTATCAACCGTTTTCTGCATAAGCTCCGGCGTACGGTAGATACCGCAGCCTTCTTCCATTGACAGGCCCATTTCGTCACGAATCTTGGCCCAGTTCTCGTTACCTTCCTGATTAACCAGATCTTTCAGGCGGTTCTCGATATCGACGACCTGCGCGTCCAGCGCGGCGCTATTGGCTTCGCCCGCTTCGGTTGCGCGCTGCATGGCCTGTTCTCCGGCCAGACGGCCAAACACCACCAGCTCCGCCAGGGAGTTGGAGCCAAGGCGGTTGGCGCCGTGCAGGCCGACCGAAGAACATTCGCCCACGGCAAATAGCCCTTTGATGCGGGTTTCACACTGCTGGTCGGTTTCGATCCCGCCCATGGTGTAGTGCGCGGTCGGACGTACCGGAATGGGATCTTTCACCGGATCGACGCCAACGTAGGCCTTCGAGAGTTCGCAGATAAACGGCAGACGTTCAAGCAGCTTTTTCTCGCCCAAATGGCGCAGATCGAGATAGACCACATCGCCTCGCGGCGTGGGGATCGTGTTGCCCTTACGCCATTCGTGCCAGAAAGCCTGGGATACTTTATCGCGCGGGCCCAGCTCCATATATTTATTTTTCGGTTCGCCCAGCGGAGTTTCCGGACCCATGCCGTAATCCTGCAGATAGCGGTAGCCGTTCTTGTTGACCAGAATACCGCCTTCGCCGCGGCAGCCTTCCGTCATCAGAATTCCGGAACCCGGGAGACCGGTGGGGTGATATTGCACGAACTCCATATCGCGCAGCGGTACGCCGTGGCTGAGCGCCATACCCATACCGTCGCCGGTGACGATACCGCCGTTGGTATTGTAGCGATACACGCGTCCTGCGCCGCCGGTCGCCAGAATGACCGCGTTGGCGCGGATTTGCACCAGCGTACCTTCCATCATATTCATCGCGACCAGACCGCGAGCCTGGCCATCATCCACCAGAATATCCAGAACAAAATGCTCATCGAAGCGCTGGATTTGCGGGAATTGAAGCGAGGTCTGGAACAGGGTGTGCAGCATATGAAAGCCGGTTTTATCGGCAGCGAACCAGGTTCGCTCGATCTTCATGCCGCCGAATCGCCGGACGTTGACGCTGCCGTCCGGGCGGCGACTCCACGGGCATCCCCACTGTTCGAGCTGGGTCATTTCCGTCGGGCAGTGATGAACGAAGTAGTCAACGACGTCCTGCTCACACAGCCAGTCGCCGCCTGCAACGGTGTCGTGGAAATGGTACTCAAAGCTATCATGATCCTGCGCGACGGCAGCGGAACCCCCTTCAGCAGCAACGGTATGGCTGCGCATAGGATAGACTTTTGAAATTAGAGCGATTTTAGCATTTGGATTAGCTTGCGCGGCGGCTATTGCGGCGCGAAGACCTGCTCCGCCTGCGCCTATTACGGCAAGATCGGCTTGAAAAGTTTGCACGACATTCCTCCAGTTTTTGTTTATTTCGCCGCCGGGCTGGCGAAAACGTATCACTGCTCCTTTATAGGTAAGGAGTATAGCCGTAGGGTCATAAGGGAAAATTGACGTGTTCGATTTTTTTATCGTTCTGTGCGGTTGTTTATCTGCTTGCTTTATGCTTTTGGGTTATCAATAAATTAAGTGTATGTAACGCGTTTACGCATTCGCACAAAATTTGTTTCATCTGCCAGTTACGAGTAGACTTCGTGCCCTTGTTTCAAATCGGAGAAAGTACCATGAGCGAAACGGCAACCTGGCAGCCGAGCGCATCCATTCCAAATCTGTTAAAACGTGCAGCGGTGATGGCGGAAATTCGCCGTTTCTTTACCGACCGCGGCGTGCTGGAGGTGGAGACGCCCTGCATGAGTCAGGCGACGGTGACGGATATTCATATGGTCCCGTTTGAGACGCGTTTCGTTGGTCCTGGCCACTCTCAGGGGCTGAACCTGTACCTGATGACCAGCCCGGAATATCACATGAAGCGCCTGCTGGCGGCCGGCTGCGGCCCAGTGTTTCAGCTATGCCGTAGCTTCCGTAATGAAGAGATGGGGCGTCACCATAATCCGGAATTCACCATGCTGGAGTGGTATCGTCCGTGCTATGACATGTACCGGCTAATCAACGAAGTAGACGATCTGCTACAGCAGGTACTCGACTGCCAGCCGGCCGAAAGCCTCTCTTATCAGCAAGCCTTCCTGCGTCATCTGGAAATCGACCCGCTGTCGGCAGATAAAACGCAGCTGCGCGAAGTGGCGGCGAAGCTCGATTTGAGCAATATTGCCGATACGGAAGAGGATCGGGACACGCTGCTTCAGCTACTTTTTGTCATGGGCGTCGAGCCGCATATTGGTAAAGATCGTCCGACGTTTATCTATCATTTCCCGGCCAGCCAGGCGTCACTGGCGCAAATCAGCACTGAAGATCATCGCGTAGCGGAACGTTTCGAGGTCTATTACAAAGGCATTGAGCTGGCTAATGGTTTTCATGAGCTCACCGACGCCCGCGAACAGCGGCAGCGTTTTGAGCAGGATAACCGCAAGCGTGCGGCTCGCGGCCTGCCGCAGCAGCCCATCGATCATCATCTGCTGGCTGCCCTGGAAGCCGGGCTGCCGGATTGTTCCGGCGTAGCGCTGGGCGTTGACCGGGTGGTGATGCTGGCGCTGGGCGCAGAAAGCATCGGCGACGTTATCTCGTTTACCGTCGACCGCGCCTGATCTTCCTTTCCACTTTCCTGCAGGACATTGACGGGGATGACCGCCGATGTACGGCGGTATGGTTGATTGTCCGGTAGTGCGATCGTTCTGGCCTTGCCTGTGTTCAGGCAAGGCCGTTCTTACAGGCTGCCGGGCGTGCGGCTGGTTTTCCCTGCCGAGGTCAGCGCTCTGCTGCTTTTTCTGCCATCGATGCTCTCCAGGCGCATCTGGAACGGCGGGAACGGCATATCGATACCGTGCTCGCGGAACCCGGCCAGAATCAGCTGATGCATCTCGTGGCGCAGCGGCATACGGTGACCCATTTCGGCGGCGTAGATACGCAGCTCGAAAATCTGGATCCCCTGCTGTAGGTCAACGAGGAACGCTTCCGGCGCCGGGGTATCGATAACCAACGAACAGCGGTGCGCGGCATTTAACAGGATCTGCGCCACCTCTTCGGTATTGGCATCCACCGGCGCAGGCACCGTTAACACTACGCGGGTCACGGAATCCGACAACGACCAGTTGATGAATTGTTCGGTGATGAACGCCTTGTTCGGCACGATAATCTCTTTACGGTCCCAGTCGCTGATAGTCGTGGCGCGAGTATTAATACGCGTCACGCTGCCGGTGAGATCGCGAATAGTGACCGTATCGCCAATTCGTATCGGTTTCTCAAACAGGATAATCAGGCCGGAGATAAAGTTGGCGAAGATCTCCTGCAAGCCAAAACCGAGACCGACGCCGAGGGCGGCAATGAGCCACTGTAGCTTGGACCACTCAATGCCAATCATCGAGAAGCCGACCAGACCGCCGATCAGCATCAGCAGATACTTCGTGATGGTGGTGATGGCGTAGCCGGTGCCCGGCGTCAGTTCCAGATGCTGGAGGATCGCCAGTTCCAGCAGCGCGGGCAGGTTGCGCACCAGCTGGGTGGTAATAATCAACACCAGGATGGCAATCAGCACCGCGCCGAGGGTAATCGGCTCCAGGCTCTCAACGCCCTGTACCGTAGAAGTGACGTCCCACAGCGAGATATTCTCCAGGAAGCTAAACGCGGAATGGATTTCTGACCACAGCACGATAACCGACACCAGCGCGATTAGCATCAGCAGGGAGCGCACCAGACGCAACGACTGGGTACTGATGGCATCCAGATCGACCTCGCTGACCTCGGCTTCCATTGAACCTTCCGGGCTGCTGGTATGCTGAGCCTCTTCTTCGCCACGTGCGCGCTGGGCGAGGATCTCCGCCCGTCGGTGCTTGGCGCGATCGAACGCCAGGCGGCGCCGCTGGATCAACATCCAGCGGCGGATGATGTGATAGACCACCAGCAGCAGGAACCAGATGGCGACCGAGGTTTCGAGCCTGGCGAGCAGCGCCTGCGCCGTGGCGAGATAGCCGATCGCCGCCGCCAGCATCGCCACCAGCGGCGCGCCGAGCAGCATATTCCACAGCAGCCGGTTCAGCATATTGTCGCCGCTGCCTTCTTTATCCAGATACAGCGGGATTCCGGCGCGTTTCAGGCTCAGGGTCACCATCGCCAGCGCGCCGCAAATCAGCATAAAGCAGAGGCGGCCCAGCGAGGCGGAAAACTCGCGATCGTTGAGGTTATCGAAGGTAATCAGCGCCATAATCAGCGGCACGATCAGCCCGATGCTCATCAGGTAGTAGCGCATCGCTTTGCTGACGCGGCTACGCGGCCAGCCGAAGTGGGCGACGAACAGGCCGTTCGGGCGGGCGAACGTGGCGCAAATCATCACCACCCACAGCAGCGGCACCGTGGCGGTGACGCTATCGCCAATGGCGACCGCCAGCGGGAAAGGCCAGGCGGCCTGCAGACCATAGCCCAGCGTCATCCACAGTACCGGCAGCGGCGAGGCCACCAGTATTGACCAGAACACCGTGCGCAGCGTGAGCCAGAAGTGATCCTGCGTAACCTTGCCGACGCGCGCGCTGGAACGCTCAAGGAAGCTGGTGAAATGGCGGCGCGAGCTGATGCTGAACCCCACCAGAATGAGCGCGACGAAGAGCGGCAGCAGGGTCTCTTTGCTGGTGAGCATCATCATGCTGGCTTTGCCGAGCTGGCTCATGGTATCGAGCGAGATCAGACGGCGTAGGTCCTGAACGATCTCCAGCGGCCATGAGAAGCCGATTGGGCTGACGTCGGAGGTCCAGAACAGATAGCGGTGGGTCGCTTCGTTGATCTCTTTAAGCGCATCCTCAAGCTGACCGTTAGCGACTTTTAGCTTGGTCAGTTCGAGCATAAGCGTATCGCCACCGCGCAGCAGGGAGTTGAGCAGCTCAGTCTGCGTACGCATCTGAGCCTGCAGAATACGGTTCTGCTCGCTGGTGAGCGGTTCCCCATCCGCCTGACGAATTTGTCTTAGCTGCGGCTGTTTGCCGAGCTGATCTTCATAGCGTAAACGCTGCACGCGCAGCTGCGCCATTTCGGTATCCAACTGCTGCGGTCGCGGGATTTCCGGCAGCCGCGCAACCTGCGCGCGCAGGGCTTCGCCGAGCAGATTGGAAGAACCCAGCCACTGGGACTGTTCGCGCAGGGTGTTTAAAGCCTGACGCACCTGCAGGGTTTGATTGGTCGCCTGGCGCTGCTGCGAGGCGATCAGATCCATCCGCTGCGCCTGCTGGTTGAGCGCCTGCGACAGCTCGCGGTTAACTTTAAACTGCGCCACGATATCCGGCGGCAGGTTTTCGCTGTTTTCCGCCAGCAGTTCGGTGCTTTCCAGCGCTTTCTCCGCCTCGCGCTGTCGTTGATTATTTAGCTGATTACGCAGCGCCTGTAGCCAGGCGTCGAGCTGTTCGCTCTCTTTCTGCGCCAGCTCGGAGCGCAACCGTGAAAGTTCCTGACGGTTATTGGCGGAGAGCTGGGCCAGATCGAGCTCATCGACCAGCGCTTTCAGCCGCGCGGACTCCGCCTGCAGACCAAGATTCTGCGCCTGCGCCAGCGGCGTATTGCTATTTTGCGCGCCAACCCGGCGCTCAACCTCGTTCAGCTGGCGGCGGGCATCGCTCTGCTGCTGCGGCAGTTGGTTAAGCGAGTCGGCGATGTCCCGGGCGCGATCCTGCTCCTGCTGAGCTTTACGGCTGGCTTCCAGCAGCTGGCTGCTGACCTGGAGAATCTCCTGGTTCAGCGCATCAGAGGAGAGGGTAGTAGAGACCTGGCGCGGCTCATCGCTCAGATTATTGAGCTGTGCGCGCAGGGTTTGCGACAGTTTAGGGAAGTTATCGATAACGTCCTGGTACTGACGGACGCGCTCAAGGGAAGCATTACGCTCCTCAAGGGCGTTGAGGGCAGATTGCAGGACTTCGACGGTCTCAGGCTGGGCGGGCTTCGCCGCCTTCGCCTGTTCCAGTTCCTGAGCTATCTGTTTAGCATCCGGGGCTGTCGCTGCGTACGCCCCAAAACTGAGGCACCAGGCCAGCAGGAAAGTGTATATCAGGCGCACGGCGTAACCTTTTTCTTTCAGGAATTAACCTTCGTCTTGTTTATCGTCAACCAGCGGACTGGCGGCATGTTCAGCGCGGACTTCTTCCTCTGCCAGCGGAGCGGGCTCGACCGGCGCTACGGCTTCAGGCGCGGTTGCCAGCGGCTGGCCTATTTTGGTGGCCGACAGGCTGTGTAACTGCTCAACCAACGTCACCTGGCCTGGCGCAAATAGGTTGATCACCGTGGAGCCCAGCTTAAAGCGGCCCATCTCCTGGCCTTTAAGCAGGGCGACGGAGCCTTCGCTATCGCCGGCGGGCCAGGTCCAGCGCTTAATGACGCCTTCACGCGGCGGCGTCACGGTACCGGACCATACGGTTTCGATGCTGCCGACGATGGTGGCGCCGACGAGGATCTGCGCCATGGGGCCGAATTCAGTATCGAACAGGCAGATGACGCGCTCGTTGCGGGCAAAAAGATTCGGCACGTTTTGCGCGGTCAGATGGTTCACGGAGAACAGGTCCCCCGGCACGTAGATCATTTCGCGCAGAATACCGTTGCACGGCATATGCACGCGGTGGTAATCGCGCGGTGACAGATACGTGGTGACGAAGCTGCCGTTACGAAACAGGTCGGCCATCTGGTAGTTACCGGCCAGCAGCGCTTCCAGGCTGTAGTTGTGACCTTTGGCCTGCAAAATTTTGTCGTCTTCAATGGCGCCGAGCTGGCTGATGACGCCATCGGCAGGCATCACCAGCACGCTCGGGTCGGTGTTTAACGGACGTACGTCATCGCGCAACGGGCGAACGAAGAAATCGTTAAAGGTGCGGTAGCTGGCGGTGTCAGGCTTTTGCGCCTCTTTCATATCGACCTTGTAATATTTCACGAACAGATCGATGACCAGCTTTGTCAGCCAGCCTGCTCGCTTGCGCGCACCCCAGCCTGCGAGGCGGGTGAGCCACAGTTTAGGCAGAATGTATTGCAGTGAAAGTTTAAGATCGTTTAACAAGGTAGCCTCCAGGCCATTATTTGTCGTTCCTGGCCCCGCGCAACAGCGGGACCTGAAAAAGGGGGACGATTCTAACGATGCTCAGGTTAAATGTCAGTTATCAGATGATGAAAAGCTTTTACGCGTTTTTACCTGTACCTGCGCCATGCTTTCCAGAATGCGGTGGTAGTTTTCAAATCGGCTTTCGGCGATTTCCCCTTTCTCCACCGCTTCGCGAATGGCGCAGCCCGGGTCAGCGTCGTGCTTGCAGTCGCGGTATTTGCAACGGCCTAAATAATCATGGAAGTCGACAAAGCCGTGGGTGATTTGTTCCGCGTCGAGGTGCCACAGACCGAACTCGCGTACGCCCGGCGAATCAATCACATCGCCGCCGTGCGGGAAGTGGTACAGGCGCGCGGCCGTGGTGGTGTGTTGCCCCAGTCCTGAGACGTCCGAAACGTCATTGGTAAGGATTTGGTCATCATGCAGGCCCAGCAGCGCGTTCAGCAGGCTGGATTTGCCTACCCCGGACTGCCCGGCAAAAATACTGATACGATCGGTGAGCGCCTCTTCAAGCGGCTTCAGGCCATCCTGCGTGCGGCTGGAAACCATCAATACGCGATAACCAATATGGCGATAAATGTCCATCTGCTCGTTGACGAAGGCCATGCTCTCCTGATCCAGCAGATCGATCTTGTTGAGTACGATCAGCGGCTCAACGTTCAGCGCTTCGCAGGCCACGAGATAGCGGTCGATAATATTCGGAGAAAGCTCAGGCAAAATCGCGGAGACAATAACAATCTGATTGATATTGGCGGCGATAGGTTTGACGCCGTCGTAGAAATCCGGACGCGTCAGTACGGAAGTTCGTTCATGTACGGCCTCGACGATACCCTTGACGTTGACGCCGTCAGCTTCGCTTTTGCCCGGACGCCAGACCACGCGATCGCCGGTAACCAGCGAACGAATAGTTCGGCGAATATTGCAACGGTGGACGCTACCGTCGGCGGATTCGACATCGGCATGCATGCCAAAGCGGCTAATGACGGTCCCTTCGGATTTCTCACCGAACAGGTTGTCATCAAAATCGGCCTTCTCCGAAGTCGTTTTCAGGCGGCGCTGGTGGTTGGCCTTCACGCGGCGCTGTTGGCCTTTGGAGAGTTTATTTTTACTCAATCGAACTGGCTCCTGGTCGCCCTGTACGGGCAAAACCTCTATGATACACGCTATTTTAGATGAATATAGTGACGTAAGAAGGGTGGAAAATAACATGAGTGCAGATGAAAACAACCTGATTTGGATCGATCTTGAAATGACGGGGCTGGATCCGGAGCGCGATCGCATCATCGAAATCGCCACCCTGGTGACCGACGCGAATCTGAACATTCTGGCGGAAGGGCCGACGATTGCGGTACACCAGTCAGATGCGCAGCTGGCGTTGATGGACGAGTGGAACGTGCGTACCCATACCGGCAGCGGGCTGGTGGAGCGGGTGAAGGCGAGCACCCAGGGCGATCGTGAAGCCGAACTGGCGACTATCGAATTCCTCAAAAAATGGGTACCGGCGGGTAAGTCGCCAATCTGCGGCAATAGCATCGGCCAGGATCGCCGCTTCCTGTTTAAATATATGCCGGAGCTGGAAGCCTATTTTCACTACCGTTACCTCGACGTCAGCACGCTGAAAGAGCTGGCTCGTCGCTGGAAACCGGAAATTCTTGACGGTTTTAAGAAACAGGGGACGCACCAGGCGATGGACGATATTCGCGAGTCGGTCGCGGAACTGGCTTACTACCGCGAGCACTTCATCAAGCTTTAATGTTTATGCCGGGGCCAGAAGCGCCCCGGCATGACGTCTGATTATTTAAACCACTTCTGTTCCATCGCCTGGAATTCCGGCGAGGCCTTTACGACATCCAGAGCGGCATTGAGGTTATTCAGCAGCTCAGGATCGTCTTTACGTACCGCAATGGCGTACTGCTTACCGTAGTAGCCGGGATCCGTGGCGCGTTCGTCCATCATGGCGTAGTCGGGGTTATCCTGGAGCCATTTCGTTAACGTCTCCTGATCGCCCATCACGCCGCTAATCACGCCTTCTTTAAGCGCGCGCAGGGCGCTTTCGTCGCTGTCGTAAGGCACCGCATGCACGGCTTTTTGTTTGTCCCGCAGATAGCGCTGATGAAGGGTGCCTTTCACGACGCCGAGTTTTTTATCCTTCAGATCGGCAAAGGTATGGGCGGCGTCTTTCGCTGTGACCACTACGCCGGACAGCGCCTGACGATAGGGATGGCTGAACGCGACCTGTTTTTCCCGCATCGGAATCACTTCGATACCGGCAATCACGGCGTCGAATTTCTTAAAGCGCAGCGCCGGGATGAGGGTATCGAACCCCTGGGGAGTAAATTTGCATTCAACCTGCATCTGCTTGCACAGCGCATTGGCCAGGTCGATATCAAAACCCGTGGGTTGGTTTTTGCCACTGACGGTTTCAAACGGCGGATTGGCCGTCGTTGTCCCAAAATGTAGCGTTGTTGCCGATGCTGTTCCTGTGGCAAGCGTGGCCAGCAGCAGGACGGTAAGCGCTTTTTTCATTTTATTTCCCTGGTTATCATCGTTGTTGACCGTCAGCGGGCGATATCCGCCTGTAAACTTGAGCGATTTTGCGCCTTTAGCGAGCCCGGAAAAAGTCATTTTGCGGCATTTGCTGTTTATTTAGACAAATCAGGCCTGGATGTGGTGATAAAGTGGTCACTTAAACCAAAAACGAAAAAAATTGCGTTCAGGGGGGTTGCAGCTAAATCGAATTCTCGTATAATGCGCCTCCCGTGACGAAGCAGAAATGCAAATCACGACGCCATAGAAATATGGCCAGAAGTATGCGGGAATAGCTCAGTTGGTAGAGCACGACCTTGCCAAGGTCGGGGTCGCGAGTTCGAGTCTCGTTTCCCGCTCCAAAATTTGAAAGTACCACACCCAAGCGGGAATAGCTCAGTTGGTAGAGCACGACCTTGCCAAGGTCGGGGTCGCGAGTTCGAGTCTCGTTTCCCGCTCCAAAATTTGAAAGTTACCACACCCAAGCGGGAATAGCTCAGTTGGTAGAGCACGACCTTGCCAAGGTCGGGGTCGCGAGTTCGAGTCTCGTTTCCCGCTCCAAAATTTCTTCTCATATCCAGTTTATCCACAGCGCAACTACGCGTCATGAATGCTTTTCGCGATGTCCTGAAAATACTGTGAACAGAGTTATCCACAGGTTAGTCTTTCGTCTTTTCTCAGAAAAACACTTCACTATGTAAATAGTATTTTTATATATAACTGAAATATAAGAATTAAATTTCATTTCAAAGTGTTAATCCGATCACTTGACGAACGTCTGCCCGTTGAAACGCAATGTGTTTTTATTTTTATTCACACCCTGTGAATGAATCAGGCGTCGCGCGGTAGTCCTTTTTCAACCACCCTGACCAGCCGTAGCTTCTTGGGCAATTGCACCTCAACCACATTGGCATTTCGTTTTGCCATTTGCTGCGTCATCGCCCACTCAATGTGTTCATCGAGAAGCGGGTGCTCACCCCGGCGGCTCTCCAGCGCTTTGAGGTTGGCTTCATCCCAGGGCGCATTGCCCAGCGCGACAGCGATATTACGTAGCCAGCGCAGATGGCCAATACGGCGAATAGCCGATCCCTCCGTCACTTTTAGAAAATATGACTCGCTCCAGGTGAAAAGCTCCAGTAACTCAGGGGCATGCAGCGCCTTGCGCGGGCTGAAATCATCTTCATCGGTCAGCTGCGCGAAGCGGTTCCACGGGCAAATCAGCTGGCAATCATCGCAGCCGTAAATGCGGTTACCGATCAGCGGGCGGAACTCTTCCGGGATGGCGCCTTCCAGTTCAATCGTCAGATAGGAAATACAGCGCCGGGCGTCGACGGTATAGGGCTCGACGATGGCGCCGGTTGGGCAGATAGTCATGCAGGCCACGCAGCGCCCGCACTCTTCCTCGACGGGTTGGTCGATGGGAAGAGGGAGGTCGATAAGCAGCTCGCCGAGGAAAAAGAACGAGCCGGCATCGCGGCTGAGGATAAGTGAGTGCTTACCTGTCCATCCCAGCCCCGCTTTTTCGGCTAAAGGGCGTTCAAGAATCGGCGCGGAATCGACAAAGGGTCTAAAATTGAGCGAAGCACACTGCGCCTGAATCATCTCACCTAATTTTTTCAGGCGATGACGTAACAGCTTATGATAGTCCCTTCCGAGGGCGTAACGGCTAACGTAACCCCGCGCGGGATCTTTCAGGGTGCGGGCGAATGCGGCATTAGCGGGCAGATAGTTCATCCTCACGCTAATCACGCGTAAGGTACCGGGCTGGAGTTCATGAGGGCGCGCGCGCATCATGCCGTGGCGCGCCATCCACTCCATTTCGCCGTGGTATTGTTTATCCAGCCACGCCTGTAGTTTAGGTTCGCTGGTGCTGAGATCGGTATCGGTAATACCGACCTGCTGGAACCCCAGCTCTGTGCCCCACTGTTTGATTTGCTGCGCTAAATGATTGAGATCGAGGGGCTGTGACATGATGGACCATACGATGACGAAAAACACCGACAGTATACCACATATCATCTGGCCGGCGGAGGCGCTACGGCGGGCGGAAAAAGAGGCGGCGGATGCCCTTGGGCTGACGTTATATGAGCTGATGCGCCGTGCGGGCGAAGCGGCTTTTGAACTTGCCTGCGTACAGTATCCAGGAAGCCAGCACTGGTTGATTCTTTGCGGCCACGGTAATAACGGCGGAGACGGCTACGTGGTGGCTCGCCTGGCGCAGGCGCGCGGGATTCAGGTTACGCTGCTGGCGCTGGAGAGTGAGAAGCCGCTGCCGGAAGAGGCCAGCCTGGCGCGTGAAGAGTGGCTTAACGCCGGCGGGACGATTCACGCCGCGAACATCGCCTGGCCTGAAGATATCACGTTGATTATTGACGGCCTGCTCGGTACCGGGCTACAGAGCGCGCCCCGGGAAAACGTCGCTGAGCTTATCGCGCATGCTAACGCTCATCCGGCGCCGGTTGTCGCGCTCGATATTCCCTCTGGTCTGAACGCGCAGACAGGTACCACGCCAGGCGCGGTTATCCATGCTGCTCATACCATCACGTTTATCGCGCTTAAGCCGGGGCTGCTGACCGGCAAAGCCCGCGATGTCGTGGGCCGCCTGCATCATCACGCTTTAGGGCTTGAGCGCTGGCTGGCAGGCCAGACGACGGCAATCAGTCGATTCGATGCCTCGCAGCTTCCCGACTGGCTGCCGCCGCGACGCCCAACATCGCACAAAGGCGATCACGGTAAGCTGGTGATTATTGGCGGCGAACCGGGTACGGCGGGAGCCATTCGCATGAGCGGGGAAGCGGCGCTGCGCGCGGGCGCCGGGCTGGTGCGCGTCCTGACTCATAAGGACAATATCGCCCCCGTTCTGACCGCCAGGCCGGAGCTGATGGTCCATGAACTGTCATCCCGCGCGCTTGAGGAAAGCCTGCAATGGGCGGATGTCGTCGCGATTGGGCCGGGTCTTGGTCAGAGCGAGTGGGGTAAGAATGCGCTGCGCCAGGCGGAGAATTTTCGCAAACCGATGGTCTGGGATGCGGATGCGCTGAACCTGCTGGCAATCAATCCCGATAAACGTCACAATCGCGTGCTGACGCCGCATCCCGGCGAAGCCGCCCGTCTGCTGAACGTGAGTGTGGCAGAAATTGAAAGCGATCGCTTACATTCTGCACAACGTCTGGTAAAACGTTATGGTGGCATCGTGGTGCTGAAAGGTGCAGGTACGGTCGTGGCGAGCGAAACCGGCGAAATGGGCATTATTGACGCCGGTAATGCTGGAATGGCCAGCGGCGGGATGGGCGATGTGCTGACCGGCATTATCGCTGCGTTGTTAGGCCAGCGCCTGGCGCCGTATGATGCTGCCTGCGCCGGATGCGTTGCTCATGGCGAAGCCGCCGATCGGCTGGCGGCGAGACACGGCACCCGCGGAATGCTGGCGACCGATCTTTTTTCCACGCTCAGGCGTGTTGTTAACCCGGATGTGATTGACGTAGACCATGATTAACCGAGTGATTCCTTTACCCGATGAGCAGGCGACTTTAAGCCTTGGCAACCGCGTCGCGCAGGCATGCACTGGCGCGACGGTCATCTATTTGTATGGCGATTTAGGGGCGGGTAAGACCACCTTTAGCCGCGGTTTCCTTCAGGCTCTCGGTCACCGTGGCAACGTTAAAAGCCCAACCTACACCCTCGTCGAGCCTTACAGTCTCGAGAATTTGATGGTCTATCACTTCGATCTTTATCGCCTGGCGGATCCTGAGGAACTCGAGTTTATGGGGATCCGCGATTATTTTACTGACGATGCTATCTGCCTGGTGGAATGGCCGCAGCAGGGCACGGGAGTACTGCCGGACCCGGATGTTGAAATTCACCTCGAGTATCAGGCACAAGGGCGTGAGGCGCGCGTAACCGCGGTCTCCTCATTGGGTGAGTCTTTATTGGCGCGTTTGGCTAATTAGCCTGAAGGACGACGGGATGATGTATCGCTTAACCAGTTGGCTGGCCGCCGCGCTGATGCTGTTCAGCATTCAGGCCACTGCGGCAAGTTTATCCGATATCCAGGTCTCAAATGGCGATCGGCAGGCCCGCATTACCATTAGTTTTATCGGCGAGCCTGAGTATTCGTTTAGCCCCCAGGGCAAACGCATCGTGGCGCTGGATATTAAACAGACCGGCGTACTCCAGGGGCTACCGTTGCAGTTTAGCGGTAATAATCTGGTAAAAAGTATTCGTTCCGGGACGCCGCAGGATACGCAGTCGCTGCGCCTGCTGGTGGATTTAACTGCCGATGGCAAAACCCGCGCGGTGAAACAGCAGAACGGCTCTAACTACACCGTGGTGTTTACGATTAACGCCGACGCACCGCCTCCACCTCCGCCACCGCCGCAGCCGGTGGTGGTTAGACAGGCGGAAAGGCCCATGGCGCAGCCCGTGCGTCCGAGCGAACCCGCACGCAACCCGTTTAAAGCCGATAACGACCGGCTCACCGCGGTGACCAGCACCAGTAGCGTAACGCGTCCCGCGGCGCGTACCGTTTCTGGCGACGACAAAGTGATTATCGCCATTGACGCCGGCCACGGCGGCCAGGATCCGGGGGCCATTGGCCCGAACGGCACGAAAGAGAAGAACGTGACCATTGCTATTGCGCGTAAGCTCCGCGCGCTGCTGAATGCCGATCCGCAGTTCAGGCCCGTTCTGACGCGCGACGGCGATTACTTTATTTCAGTCATGGGACGATCTGACGTCGCGCGTAAGCAAAACGCCAATTTCCTTGTCTCCATTCACGCCGACGCTGCGCCGAATCGCGATGCCACCGGAGCCTCGGTTTGGGTACTTTCCAACCGCCGCGCGAACAGCGAAATGGCCGGCTGGCTCGAACAACATGAGAAGCAGTCCGAGCTGCTGGGCGGCGCGGGTGATGTGCTGGCCAATAGCCAGTCGGACCCTTACCTGAGCCAGGCGGTGCTGGATTTACAGTTCGGCCATTCCCAGCGCGTCGGGTATGATGTGGCGACCAATGTGCTGAGCCAGCTGCAGCGGATCGGCGATTTACATAAGCGTCGTCCTGAGCATGCCAGCCTCGGCGTACTGCGTTCGCCGGATATCCCGTCGATCCTTGTCGAAACGGGTTTTATCAGTAATACCGGCGAAGAGCGGCTGCTGGGCAGCGATGCCTATCAGCAGCAGGTCGCAGAAGCGATTTATAACGGTCTGCGTAACTACTTTATGCAGCATCCTCTGCAATCCGCGCCGCGCGGGGCAGCCGCGCAGACCGCCAGCGCAGGTTCGTCTGATGGGACGTTGTTAAATTAAGGAGACGGCCATGCCGATACAGGTTCTACCGCCGCAGCTCGCCAACCAGATTGCCGCAGGTGAAGTGGTGGAACGACCGGCGTCGGTGGTCAAAGAGCTGGTGGAAAATAGCCTCGATGCCGGGGCGACGCGCATCGACATTGATATTGAGCGCGGCGGGGCGAAGTTAATCCGCATTCGCGATAACGGCTGCGGCATTAAAAAAGACGAGCTGGCGCTGGCGCTGGCCCGTCACGCCACCAGTAAAATTGCTTCGCTGGACGACCTTGAGGCGATCATTAGCCTCGGCTTTCGCGGCGAAGCTCTGGCCAGTATCAGCTCAGTGGCTCGCCTGACGTTGACCTCGCGTACCGAGGATCAGCAGGAGGCCTGGCAGGCCTATGCCGAAGGGCGCGATCAGGCGGTCACCGTGAAGCCGGCGGCGCACCCGGTGGGGACAACGCTGGAAGTGCTGGATCTGTTTTATAACACCCCCGCCCGGCGCAAATTTATGCGCACCGAAAAAACCGAATTTGGCCATATCGACGAGATCGTCCGGCGCATCGCGCTGGCGCGTTTCGACGTCACTATCAACCTCAGCCACAATGGTAAAGTCGTGCGCCAGTACCGGGCGGTATCGCAGGACGGCCAGCGCGAGCGGCGTCTGGGCGCGATCTGCGGTTTGCCATTTCTCGAACACGCGCTGGCGATTGAGTGGCAGCATGGGGATCTTACCCTCAGCGGCTGGGTGGCCGATCCTCTGCATACCAATCCGACGCTGGCGGAGATTCAATATTGCTACGTCAATGGGCGGATGATGCGCGATCGCCTGATTAATCACGCGATTCGTCAGGCCTGTGAAGACAAACTGGGGGCCGATCAGCAGCCTGCTTTTGTGCTGTACCTGAAGATAGATCCGCATCAGGTGGATGTGAACGTCCACCCGGCCAAACATGAAGTGCGTTTTCATCAATCGCGCCTGGTGCACGATTTTATCTATCAGGGCGTGCTGAGCGTCCTGCAGCAGCAACTGGAGGTGCCGTTGGCAAAAGAGGGCGATGAGCCCGCGCTGCGGCAGGTGCCGGAAAATCGCGTTGCGGCAGGCGGCAATCATTTTGCCCAGCCGGCGGTCGCGCGTGAAAACGCGGCTCCCCGATATCGTGATGAGCCCGCCGCGCCGCGCTTTAACGCCGGCGGTTCGCGAGAACCTGCCGCCTCGGGGTCATCTTCAACTGGCGGAGCCGGCTGGCCGCATGCGCAGCCAGGCTATCAAAAACAGCAGGGTGCGCTCTACCGCCAACTGCTGGATACTCCTGCCGCGGAGCGCAAACCCAAATCTCCCGCACCGGCGGCGGAAGGCCTGTCAGGTCATAGTCAAAGCTTTGGCCGCGTGCTGACCATTATCGATAGCGACTGCGCGCTGCTGGAGCGCGACGGTAAGTTAGCGCTGCTGGCCCTGCCGGTCGCTGAGCGCTGGCTGCGCCAGGCGCAGCTGACGCCGGGCGCAGAGGCGGTTTGCGCCCAACCGTTGCTTATCCCGCTACGGATAAAAGTGTCCGAAGAGGAAAAAGACGCGCTCAAGCAGGCGCAGTCGGCGCTGGCAGAGGTCGGGATTGAACTCCAGTCCGATGCGCACCACGTGACGATCCGCGCAGTGCCTTTACCCTTAAGACAACAAAATTTACAAATCTTGATTCCTGAACTGATAGGCTACCTGGCGCAGCAAAAAACCGTCGACGTCGGCAATATTGCTCAGTGGATGGCGCGTAACCTGGCGAGCGAACATGCGCAGTGGAATATGGCGCAGGCGATTGCCGTCCTGGCGGATATTGAGCGCTTATGTCCGCAGCTGGTTAAAGCGCCGCCGGGTGGTCTGTTACAACCTGTTGATTTACATTCGGCGATGAATGCCCTGAAAGATGAGTGATGTAACCGAGGCAAGCCTGCCTAAGGCAATATTTTTAATGGGCCCGACGGCCTCTGGTAAAACCGCATTGGCGATCGCCTTACGTAAAGTTTTGCCAGTAGAGTTGATTAGCGTTGATTCAGCCCTCATTTATCGAGGAATGGACATCGGCACGGCCAAGCCGGATGCCGCGGAGCTAAGCGCTGCGCCGCATCGGCTGCTGGATATTCTTGATCCGGCTGAAGCTTATTCCGCGGCGGATTTTCGTCGTGATGCGCTGGCTGAGATGGCTGATATTGTTGCCGCCGGGCGTATTCCGCTACTGGTTGGCGGAACGATGTTGTATTTCAAGGCGTTGTTGGAAGGATTGTCGCCTCTACCCTCGGCTGACCCTGAGGTCAGGGCCAGGATCGAGCAACAGGCCGCAGAGCAAGGATGGAACGCGTTGCACCAGCAGCTACAGGAAATTGATCCGGTTGCCGCCGCGCGTATTCATCCAAATGATCCGCAAAGACTTTCCCGAGCACTGGAAGTTTTTTTCATTTCGGGTAAAACTTTAACGGAGCTGACGCAAACGTCAGGTGATGCTCTGCCGTATAAGGTGCACCAGTTCGCCATCGCCCCGGCGAGCCGTGAACTGCTCCATCAACGCATAGAACAGCGTTTTCATCAGATGTTGGCTTCAGGTTTTGAAGCAGAAGTGCGGGCGCTTTTTGCCCGGGGAGATTTGCATACGGATATGCCTTCCATTCGTTGTGTCGGATATCGCCAGATGTGGTCGTACCTAAATGGCGAGATCCCGTATGATGAAATGGTTTATCGAGGTGTTTGCGCCACGAGACAGTTGGCTAAACGTCAGGTTACCTGGCTGCGCGGTTGGGAAGGTATTCATTGGTTAGACAGTGAACAACCTGAACAAGCGTTCAACAAAGTATTACAGGTTGTTGGTGCTAGCCTGGACTGAACGTGTACAATTGAACAGGTATCGTGCGTAATTTTTTTAAGAATCGTAAGGTTCTGAGTACAAAACAAGCATACATATAAGGAAAAGAGAGAATGGCTAAGGGGCAATCTTTACAAGATCCGTTCCTGAACGCTTTGCGTCGGGAACGTGTTCCGGTTTCTATTTATTTGGTGAATGGTATTAAGCTGCAAGGGCAAATTGAGTCTTTCGATCAGTTCGTGATCCTGTTGAAAAACACGGTCAGCCAGATGGTCTATAAGCACGCAATTTCTACTGTTGTCCCGTCTCGCCCGGTGTCACACCACAGCAATAATGCTGGCGGCGGTACAAACAACTATCACCACGGTGGTGGTGCGCAGGGTACTTCTGCGTCGCAGCAAGACAGCGAAGACGCCGAATAAGGCAGAAGCTGTTTTTCCACGTCGGGGAGCCAGGTTTTCTGCGTTCCCCGCTGGTATTTTATAAGGGGTTTACGCTTGTTTGACCGTTATGATGCCGGTGAGCAGGCGGTACTGGTACACATCTATTTTTCGCAAGACAAAGATATGGAAGATCTCCAGGAGTTTGAAACTCTGGCCTCTTCCGCCGGTGTCGAAGCAATGCAGGTGATTACCGGTAGCCGTAAAGCACCGCACCCGAAGTATTTTGTTGGTGAAGGTAAAGCTGTCGAAATAGCGGAAGCCGTCAAAGCGACCGGAGCATCGGTCGTGCTCTTCGATCATGCCCTGAGTCCGGCTCAGGAACGAAACCTGGAGCGCTTATGCGAATGTCGGGTTATCGATCGTACCGGCCTGATTTTAGATATTTTTGCCCAGCGAGCGCGTACCCACGAAGGGAAACTGCAGGTCGAGCTGGCGCAGCTGCGTCACATGGCGACTCGTCTCGTTCGCGGCTGGACCCACCTTGAAAGACAGAAAGGCGGGATTGGTTTGCGCGGCCCGGGTGAAACCCAGCTCGAAACTGACCGCCGTTTGCTGCGTAACCGTATTATGCAGATCCTGGCGCGGCTGGAAAAAGTTGAAAAACAGCGCGAGCAGGGACGGCGTTCACGCGCCAAAGCCGATATTCCTACCGTGTCGCTGGTCGGTTATACCAACGCCGGTAAATCCACGTTGTTCAACCAGATAACTGAAGCCGAGGTCTATGCTGCGAACCAGCTGTTCGCCACTCTGGATCCGACGCTGCGCCGCATTGACGTCCCTGATGTTGGCGAAACCGTACTGGCGGATACCGTAGGTTTTATCCGCCACCTGCCGCACGACCTGGTGGCCGCGTTTAAAGCGACGCTCCAGGAGACGCGCCAGGCGACGCTGCTGCTGCATATTATTGATGCGGCCGATGTGCGTGTGCAGGAAAACATTGACGCGGTAAATACGGTGCTCGCGGAGATCGAGGCCGATGAGATCCCGACGCTGCTGGTTATGAATAAAATCGACATGCTGGATGATTTTGAGCCGCGTATCGATCGAGATGAAGAAAATAAACCGATTCGGGTCTGGCTTTCCGCCCAGACCGGGGTTGGCGTACCGCTGCTTTTTCAGGCTTTGACGGAACGGCTTTCTGGTGAAGTGGCGCAGCACACGCTGCGCCTGCCACCGCAGGAAGGCCGGTTGAGAAGCCGGTTCTATCAGCTTCAGGCGATAGAGAAAGAGTGGATGGAGGATGACGGTAGCGTTGGTCTGCAGGTGCGCATGCCGATCGTTGACTGGCGTCGCCTCTGTAAACAAGAGCCAGCGCTGGTTGAATACGTGATTTGACCTTGCAGCTTGCCTGAAGATATTAACCCCTGTGGGGATATCAAAAACAAATATGGAGCATATACATGGCGTGGAATCAGCCCGGTAATAACGGACAGGACCGCGACCCGTGGGGAAGCAGCAATAACCAAGGCGGCAACTCTGGGGGAAATGGCAACAAAGGCGGTCGCGATCAGGGACCTCCCGATCTGGATGATATCTTCCGTAAGCTAAGCAAAAAACTTGGCGGCCTGGGTGGCGGAAAAGGTGGACTGGGCGGCGGTAGCGGCTCTCAGGGACCTCGCGGGCCAATGGGCGGGCGTATCGTCGGCATCGTTGCCGCCGCTGCGGTTATTATCTGGGCAGCCAGCGGTTTCTATACCATTAAAGAAGCTGAACGTGGCGTCGTCACTCGCTTTGGTAAATTTAGCCATCTGGTTGAGCCTGGCCTTAACTGGAAACCGACCTTCATTGATAGCGTTCAGGCGGTTAACGTTGAGTCGGTCCGTGAACTGGCGGCTTCCGGCGTCATGCTGACGTCTGACGAAAACGTCGTGCGCGTTGAGATGAACGTGCAGTACCGCGTGACCGATCCGGAACGCTATCTGTTTAGCGTCACCAGCGCGGACGACAGCCTGCGTCAGGCTACCGACAGCGCCCTGCGCGGCGTGATCGGCAAATACACCATGGACCGTATCCTGACCGAAGGACGTACCGTCATTCGTAGCGATACTCAGCGTGAGCTGGAAGAGACCATTCGTCCGTACAACATGGGTATTACCCTGCTGGACGTCAACTTCCAGACGGCGCGTCCGCCGGAAGAAGTAAAAGCCGCGTTTGACGATGCGATTGCCGCACGTGAAAACGAACAGCAGTACATTCGTGAAGCGGAAGCTTACACCAACGAAGTTCAGCCGCGGGCTAACGGTCAGGCGCAGCGTATTCTTGAAGAAGCTCGCGCATACAAGACCCAGACCGTTCTTGAAGCTCAGGGTGAAGTGGCTCGCTTTGCGAAAATCCTGCCTGAGTATAAAGCGGCTCCGGAAATCACCCGCGAGCGTCTGTATATCGAAACCATGGAAAAAGTGCTGAGCCATACGCGCAAAGTGCTGGTTAACGATAAGGGGAGCAACCTGATGGTTCTGCCTCTGGATCAGATGCTGAAAGGCGCCGGCGCGCCGGCGGCAAAGAGCGATAGCAGTGGCGCAAGCGATCTGCTGCGTCTGCCGCCTGCATCCAGCTCAAACAGCGCCAGTAACGCTTCTACCTCTACGGGAGGCACCATTATGGACCAACGCCGCGCCAACGCGCAGCGTAACGACTACCAGCGTCAGGGGGAATAACGATGCGTAAATCTGTTATCGCGATAATTGTCATCGTGCTGGTGGTGCTCTACATGTCCATCTTTGTGGTCAAAGAGGGCGAGCGCGGGATCACGCTGCGTTTTGGTAAAGTTCTGCGCGACGATGAAAACAAACCTCTGGTGTACGCGCCAGGACTGCACTTCAAGATTCCGTTTATTGAGTCTGTGAAGATGCTCGATGCGCGTATCCAGACGATGGACAATCAGGCCGACCGCTTCGTCACCAAAGAGAAGAAAGACCTGATCGTTGACTCCTACATCAAGTGGCGCATCAGCGACTTTAGCCGTTACTACCTGGCAACCGGCGGCGGTGATGTCTCCCAGGCCGAGGTACTGCTGAAACGTAAATTCTCTGACCGTCTGCGTTCTGAAATTGGCCGTCTTGATGTGAAAGACATCGTGACCGATTCCCGCGGTCGTCTGACCCTGGAAGTGCGCGATGCGCTGAACTCAGGTTCCGCGGGCACGGAAGATGAAGTCAGCACGCCGGCTGCCGATGACGCGATTGCCAAAGCGGCAGAGCGTATTGAAGCGGAAACCAACGGTAAGGTTCAGGTGATCAACCCGAACAGTATGGCGGCGCTGGGTATTGAAGTTGTCGACGTGCGAATCAAACAGATCAACCTGCCGGCTGAAGTGTCTGAAGCGATCTACAACCGTATGCGCGCCGAGCGTGAAGCGGTTGCCCGTCGCCATCGTTCACAAGGTCAGGAAGAAGCTGAAAAACTGCGTGCGACCGCGGATTATGAAGTGACCAAAACACTGGCGGAAGCCGAGCGTCAGGGACGTATCCTGCGCGGTGAAGGCGATGCGGAATCGGCGAAACTGTTTGCTGACGCATTCAGTCAGGATCCGGGCTTCTATGCCTTTATCCGTAGCCTGCGCGCGTACGAGAACAGCTTCCAGAGCAATCAGGATGTGATGGTTCTCAGCCCGGACAGCGATTTCTTCCGCTATATGAAATCACCTACGGCAACGAATCGTTAATAACTGATGGCATAAGTAAAAAGGCGCCCTTTATAAGGCGCCTTTTTTACAACCGAGCTGGAATTAATTGCCGAGAAGTTTATTGAGCAGACCGCCGATTACCGGCAGGCCTGCCCCAGGGTACTCTCAATGGCTCCGCCAACGGTGAAACCAACCGTCTCGCCTACGGTTTTGCCTAAATCGGGAGCAATAGTTGAAAGATTGATAGTGCCTATAATCGGCAGTTCAATGTTCAACATATCGCTGCTGAGCGACCACACGGCGGCGCCAGCTTTTGCACCTATAGAAGCGAGACTATCCTGTAACCAGCCTGCGCCGCTTACGGCGTCGATTTCAATTGCGGTTAATTCTCTCATCATAATCCTCCTGATTATTTTATGCTCGTATCTGAAACTGATACGCGCTGGCATAGTTGCAATTTAAAAAAACACATTCAATACAATAAATTATGAATTTTGTTTCACTAAATAGGTTCATAATAACGATGAAATACCGGACAATATGAAATAAAAGTAAACGCAACGTTGATAAACGACTGGTTCTGTACTGGGCGGCGTATAAATAAAGGTGAATAATGAATTCAACAATCTGGCTGGCACTGGCGCTGGTTTTAGTCCTTGAAGGACTGGGTCCGCTGCTTTATCCACGCGCGTGGCGTCGAATGGTCGCCACCATGAGCCAACTACCGGATAATTTATTACGCCGGTTTGGCGGTGGTCTTGTGGTTGCTGGCATCGTCATCTACTACATGTTGAGGAAAACGATTGGCTGAGCGTAAAGTAGACTAATTTCCCGTCTTTCGAGTGCAAAAAGTGCTGTAACTCTGAAAAAGCGATGGTAGAATCCATTTTTAAGCAAACGGTGATTTTGAAAAATGGGTAACAACGTCGTCGTACTGGGCACCCAATGGGGTGACGAAGGTAAAGGGAAGATCGTCGATCTCCTGACTGAACGGGCTAAATATGTTGTGCGCTATCAGGGCGGTCACAACGCCGGCCATACTCTCGTAATCAACGGTGAAAAAACCGTCCTCCATCTTATTCCATCAGGTATTCTTCGCGAGAATGTCACCAGCATCATCGGTAACGGTGTCGTGCTGTCTCCGGCTGCGCTGATGAAAGAGATGAAAGGTCTGGAAGACCGTGGTATCCCTGTCCGCGAGCGTCTGCTGCTTTCTGAAGCTTGCCCGCTTATCCTCGAATATCACGTTGCGCTGGATGTCGCCCGCGAGAAAGCGCGTGGCGCGAAAGCTATCGGTACGACCGGTCGCGGTATCGGCCCGGCTTATGAAGATAAAGTGGCTCGCCGCGGTCTGCGCGTTGGCGATCTGTTTGATAAAGCCACCTTCGCTGAGAAACTGAAAGAAGTGATGGAATATCACAACTTCCAGCTGGTGAATTTCTACAAAGCCGAAGCGGTTGATTACCAGAAAGTTCTCGATGACGTGATGGCGATTGCCGACATCCTGACCGCGATGGTTGTTGACGTTTCCGATCTGCTCGACCAGGCGCGCAAGCGTGGCGATTTCGTCATGTTTGAAGGCGCGCAGGGTACGCTGCTGGATATCGACCACGGTACTTATCCGTACGTGACCTCTTCCAACACCACCGCCGGTGGCGTGGCGACCGGTTCCGGTCTGGGTCCGCGTTATGTAGACTACGTTCTGGGTATCATTAAAGCCTACTCCACTCGCGTAGGCGCGGGTCCGTTCCCGACTGAGCTGTTTGATGAAACCGGCGAGTTCCTGTGCAAGCAGGGTAACGAGTTTGGCGCCACCACCGGCCGTCGTCGTCGTACCGGTTGGCTGGATGCCGTGGCGGTACGCCGCGCGGTGCAGATTAACTCCCTGTCGGGTTTCTGCCTGACTAAGCTGGACGTCCTGGACGGCCTGAAAGAAGTTAAAATCTGCGTTGCCTACCGTATGCCGGATGGCCGCGAAGTGACGACCACTCCGCTGGCTGCTGACAACTGGGAAGGCATCGAGCCGATTTATGAAACCATGCCGGGCTGGTCTGAAACCACCTTTGGTGTGAAAGAGCGCAGCGGCCTGCCGCAGGCAGCGCTGAACTACATCGCACGCATTGAAGAGCTGACCGGCGTACCGGTTGATATTATCTCTACCGGTCCTGACCGTACCGAGACGATGATTTTGCGCGATCCATTCGACGCGTAATGATCTCCAGGGGCGCCGTTAAGGCGCCTCTTGTTTTTACTGTTCGCCCGCCCCACTTAAATAAATTAGCGGCCTGAGCGCTGGCTGGTTTATCATCAATAGTAATTACGTCTACCGACGCACTCTGTTTTTCTTTTCCCTGAGGTTGATTGTGCAGTTAACGAGTTTCACTGATTACGGATTACGCGCGCTGATCTATATGGCGTCGCTGCCGGATGGAAGAATGACCAGCATCTCCGAAGTAACGGAGGTTTACGGCGTTTCTCGTAATCATATGGTTAAAATAATCAATCAGCTAAGTCGCGTAGGGTATGTGACGGCGGTACGGGGAAAGAACGGAGGGATTCGTCTTGGTAAACCGGCAAATATGATTCGCGTGGGTGATGTTGTTCGCGATCTGGAGCCGCTCTCTTTGGTCAATTGTAGTAGCGAATTTTGCCATATTACGCCCGCCTGTCGTCTGAAACAGGCGCTTGCTGAAGCCGCGCAAAGTTTTCTCAAGGAACTGGATAACTACACGCTGGCCGATTTGGTTGAAAAGAATCAACCGCTTTATAAATTATTACTGGTGGAGTGACGTAAACTTCACTGGAGATGACAACGGAGGAACCGACATGTCACAAGATCCTTTCCTGGACCGCGAATCTGAAAAATACGCTAATCCAATCCCGAGCCGGGAATTTATCCTCGATCATTTAGCAAAACGCGAAAAACCGGCTAGCCGAGATGAGCTGGCAACAGAGCTGAATATTGAAGGCGAAGAACAACAAGAAGCATTGCGCCGCAGATTGCGCGCAATGGAACGCGATGGTCAGCTGGTCTTTACGCGTCGTCAGTGCTATGCGCTGCCGGAACGTCTTGACCTGCTGAAAGGTATCGTTATTGGCCATCGCGATGGCTATGGCTTCCTGCGCGTGGAAGGCCGTAAAGATGACCTGTATCTGTCGTCTGAGCAGATGAAAACCTGCATTCACGGCGATCAGGTGCTGGCGCAGCCGCTGGGCGCCGACCGTAAAGGCCGTCGGGAAGCACGAATTGTCCGCGTACTGGTGCCAAAAACGGGCCAGATTGTGGGCCGCTACTTTACCGATGCAGGCGTCGGCTTTGTGGTACCGGATGACAGCCGTTTAAGCTTCGATATCCTGATCCCCCCGGAACAGATCATGGGCGCGCGTATGGGCTTTGTCGTGGTGGTTGAGCTGACCCAGCGTCCAACCCGCCGCACTAAAGCGATCGGTAAAATCGTTGAAGTGCTCGGCGACAATATGGGGACCGGCATGGCGGTCGATATGGCCCTGCGCACCCATGAAATCCCCTACGTCTGGCCGCCAGCGGTCGAAAAACAGGTCGCCGGCCTGAAAGAACAGGTACCGGAAGAGGCGAAAAAAGGGCGCGTTGATTTACGCAGCCTGCCGCTGGTCACCATTGATGGCGAAGACGCCCGCGACTTTGATGATGCCGTGTACTGCGAGAAGAAACGCGGCGGCGGCTGGCGTCTGTGGGTGGCGATCGCCGATGTGAGCTACTACGTGCGTCCGGGGACGCCGCTGGATGGCGAAGCGCGCAGCCGCGGCACCTCGGTCTACTTCCCGTCTCAGGTGGTTCCCATGCTGCCTGAAGTGCTCTCTAACGGCCTGTGTTCACTGAATCCCCAGGTCGACAGACTCTGTATGGTTTGCGAAATGACCATTTCAGCCAAGGGGCGTCTGACCGGCTTCAAATTCTACGAAGCGGTGATGAGCTCCCACGCCCGTCTGACCTATACCAAAGTCTGGCATATGCTGCAGGGTGACCAGGATCTGCGCGAGCAGTACGCGCCACTGGTTAAGCATATTGAAGAGCTGCATAACCTTTACAAAGTGCTGGACGGCGCGCGCGAAGAGCGCGGCGGTATCTCATTTGAGAGTGAAGAAGCTAAATTCATCTTCAATGCTGAACGCCGTATTGAACGCATTGAACAGACTCAGCGTAACGATGCGCACAAGCTGATTGAAGAGTGCATGATCCTGGCGAACATTTCCGCTGCGCGCTTCGTTGAGAAGGCCGAGGAACCGGCCCTGTTCCGTATCCATGACAAACCAAGCACCGAAGCGATTACCGCCTTCCGTTCGGTTCTGGCGGAGCTGGGGCTTGAGCTGCCTGGCGGCAACAAGCCGGAGCCGCGCGACTATGCGGAATTACTGACGTCTATCGCCGATCGTCCGGATGCGGAGATGCTGCAAACCATGCTGCTGCGCTCGATGAAACAGGCGATATACGACCCGGAAAATCGCGGTCACTTTGGCCTGGCGCTGCAATCCTACGCCCACTTCACCTCGCCGATTCGCCGCTATCCTGACCTTTCTCTGCATCGTGCGATCAAGTATTTACTGGCGAAAGAGCAGGGACATAAAGGCAACAGCACCGAGACCGGCGGCTGGCACTACAGCATGGATGAGATGCTGCAGCTGGGGGCGCACTGTTCGATGACCGAACGCCGTGCTGATGAAGCGACGCGCGATGTTTCGGATTGGCTGAAGTGTGATTTCATGTTGGATCAGGTCGGTAACGTCTTTAAGGGCGTGATTGCCAGCGTGACCGGCTTTGGGTTCTTCGTCCGTCTGGATGAGCTGTTTATTGACGGTCTGGTGCACGTCTCTTCCCTCGATAACGACTACTACCGCTTCGATCAGGTAGGGCAGCGTCTGATCGGTGAATCCGGCGGTCAGACCTATCGTCTGGGCGATCGTGTAGAAGTGCGCGTTGAAGCGGTCAACATGGACGAGCGTAAAATTGATTTCTCGCTTATCTCCAGCGAACGCGCGCCGCGCAACGTCGGTAAAACCGAGCGTGAAAAGGCGAAGAAAAGCGCCGGAGGTAAATCGTCCGGGCGCCGCCGCCAGGCGGGCAAGCAGGTGAACTTCGAGCCAGATAGCGCATTCCGCAAGCAGAAAGGCCAATCTCAGCCGAAGTCCGCTCAGCCAAAAGGCGAGAAGAAAGCGAAGAAGCCGTCGGAGAAAACCCAGAAGATCGCCGCAGCGACCAAGGCCAAGCGTGCGGCGAAAAAGAAAATAGCTGAGTAATGATCTCCCTTTGCCCCGGCGTCTCCCACCATCGTGATGGGGCCGGGGTGAAGGGACTGAAAACAGAACCTAAACGAGTAGATAAATGAGTGAAATGATTTACGGCATCCACGCGGTGCAGGCGCTGCTGGAGCGCGCTCCTGAGCGTTTCCAGGAAGTCTTTATTCTGAAAGGCCGTGAGGATAAGCGCCTTATGCCGCTGATCCATGCTCTGGAAGCGCAGGGCGTGGTGATTCAGGTCGCCAGCCGCCAGTTTCTCGATGAGAAAAGCGAAGGCGCCGTTCATCAGGGGATTATTGCCCGCGTGAAGCCCGGACGTCAGTATCAGGAGAACGATCTGCCGGATCTGATCGCCTCTCTCGATCGGCCGTTCTTTTTGATCCTCGATGGCGTGACCGATCCGCACAACCTCGGCGCCTGTTTACGTAGCGCCGACGCCGCTGGCGTGCATGCGGTGATTGTCCCCAAAGACCGCTCTGCGCAGCTGAACGCCACGGCGAAAAAAGTGGCCTGCGGCGCGGCGGAAAACGTCCCGCTGATCCGCGTCACCAACCTGGCCCGCACCATGCGTCTGCTGCAGGAAGAGAACGTCTGGATCGTCGGGACCGCCGGTGAGGCCGACCATACCCTGTTCCAGAGCAAGATGACCGGATCGCTGGCTTTGGTGATGGGCGCGGAAGGCGAAGGCATGCGTCGCCTGACTCGCGAACACTGCGATGAGTTGATCAGCATTCCGATGGCCGGTAGCGTGTCGTCGCTGAACGTATCGGTTGCAACCGGTATTTGCCTGTTTGAAGCGGTGCGCCAGCGCAGCTAATCTCTTCTTTCTGAATAAGCCATTCTCCGGAATGGCTTATCTTCATCAGTCCTGTTCATCCTCTTGCTCTCTCTGACGGGCGATTTCGAGACCTCTTTCCACATAGTTCAACACCTGGCTCAAGAGTAATTCATCTCCCGGTTCATCTCCCGTTTGCTCGATGAATTTAAGCCGCGCGCCTCGATGCTTTAATACCTTGATGAGATTAAGAAAATTTCCAATGGGGTTCTGCTCTTCCAGAATGTCTGCGCAGATCGTGTCTTCATCAAATGACGTGACGTAACCCGAAGCGTTCAGGTTCTGTTTGATGGCGTTGATAGCGAGATGGGGAAAATGGCGGCGGATAAGCGGGATATAGATCAGCGCGTTTTCCCGATCTTCAATAGTTAAATGAATCATGAAATTCCCTTTCTGATTGTGAGAGAACTTTATAACAGAGTTCTCTGACGGAAAGTGCGCCGTTGTCCATACTTATGCATAGAGCCATTGAAGGAGGGAAACATAATGCACTGGCAAACTCATACCGTATTTAATCAACCCTCGCCGCTGTGCAACAGCAACTTGTTCTTGTCCGATACCGCCCTGCGTGAAGCCGTCGTCCGCGAAGGCGCGGGCTGGGATGGCGATCTGCTGGCGAGCATTGGTCAACAGCTGGGGACGGCGGAATCGCTGGAGCTGGGGCGCCTGGCCAACAGCAACCCGCCGGAACTGCTGCGCTATGACGCCACGGGATCGCGGCTTGACGATGTTCGTTTCCATCCGGCCTGGCATCTCCTGATGCAGGGACTATGCGCTAACCGGGTACATAACCTTGCCTGGCAGGAGGACGCTCGAGAAGGCGCTTTCGTTGCCCGCGCTGCCCGCTTTATGCTGCACGCGCAGGTAGAAGCGGGAACCCTGTGTCCCACCACCATGACCTTTGCCGCTATCCCATTGCTGCAGCGTTCCTTACCCAGGCCCTTTAGCGACTGGTTATCACCGCTATTAAGCGATCGCTACGATCCGCATCTGATACCGGGGAATCAGAAACGCGGGCTGCTTATCGGCATGGGGATGACTGAAAAGCAGGGGGGATCTGATGTCCTGAGCAACACGACCCGTGCGGAGAAGACCGCCGAAGGCTTTTATCATCTGATTGGACATAAATGGTTTTTCTCCGTGCCGCAGAGCGATGCTCATCTGGTGCTGGCGCAGGCGCCGGCGGGGCTCTCCTGCTTTTTTGTTCCGCGCCTGCTGCCGGACGGTCAGCGTAACGGCGTACATCTGGAGAGGCTGAAAGATAAATTGGGTAACCGCGCGAACGCCAGCAGTGAAGTCGAGTTTTTCAACGCTTGCGGTTGGCTGGTCGGAGAAGAGGGGGATGGCGTCCGGCAAATTCTCAAAATGGGCGGCCTGACCCGCTTTGACTGCGCCCTGGGCAGCCATGCGCTGATGCGCCGGGCCTATTCGGTGGCGCTGTACCATGCCCTGCAGCGTCAGGCGTTTGGCAAAAATCTGGTCGATCAGCCGATGATGCGTCAGGTGCTGGGGCAGATGGCGCTGCGGCTTGAAGGGCAAACCGCGTTTCTGTTCCGCCTGGCGCGGGCATGGGACAGGCGCGATGATGCGCAGGAAGCGCTATGGGCAAGGTTGTTCACGCCCGCGGCGAAATTTGCTATCTGCAAATCCGGGATCGCCTTCGTCGCCGAGGCGATGGAGGTGCTGGGCGGCTCCGGCTACTGTGAAGAAAGTGAACTGCCGCGTTTGTACCGTGAAATGCCGGTAAACAGCATCTGGGAAGGTTCAGGGAATATTATGTGTCTGGACGTGATGCGGGTTCTGATGAAGCAGCCGGCGGCGCTTGAGCTTCTGGCGGCGGAGTGCGCGGAAGTGAAAGGGCAAAATCGTCATTTCGATCGGGCGTGGCGGCAGCTGCAGCAGTGGCTACGGCGCCCTCTGGAAGAGCAGGGACGGGAGATTACCCGGCTGGTTTATCTGCTTGGCGTTGGCGCGCAGGTATTACGCTTCGCTTCACCGCCGCTGGCTGAAGCCTGGTGCCGGATGATGCTCGATACGCGCGGCGGCATGCGCCTGGATGAGCAAACGCTCGACGACTTACTGTTACGGGCAATGGGGCGCGGACGCCAGGCGCCTCAGGCATAAAGAATGGCCTGTACCCGCCAGTTATCCGGCTGCTGCTCCTCGTACATCTGGACGATGCGATACCAGGACGCGCCCTGCTCGTCGGCCTGCACGGCGATGGCGTGCTCCACATCCTGCTGGCTGCCGGAGATGTTGTTAACGCAAATCAGGCCAATTTCGTTCAGGCCAGTTACGCAGTCAGCGCTGGCAAACTCCGCCGACTGCGCGGAAGTATTGGCCGTGGCGGAGGTCAGCATCAGGCTGGGTAGGGTAAAAGTTCGTTTCATCGTCAGCTCCATTTCACATAGTCCTGAGGGCAGTCCGTTGCTAACGTTCTGCCAGGTTTACGGCTGGCTGAACGTTATTAGGCGCAGGAGAACGTGAATGGATGCAAAGCAGTGTCAAGCTGGCTTAAAGGTTGACCGCTATTGACGGTACAAAATTGCCTGCGAATACCACTGGCCTGGAACCATGGTGTCATCAATCATAATGATGACGTAGTAATCCGCCTTAGCCGCCTCTGCTTTGACCTTCAGCGCAGCCTCTACATCCATCGGCGAGCCGTACATTAATACGCTCACCGTCCCCATCTTCTGCAGACCCGTCGTCTGGTTACGCTGGATCTCTTGTGGATGGTTGGTTGCTGGCGGCGGCGCCTTGGGCGTCCCCTGTAGGGCGCTACAGCCGGTTAAAGCGATTGCCAGTAACCACGGTGTAAACCTACGCATAACCATATCTCGTTTCCTGTTAGCCATAGTGTAGTGGTAGCCTGAATGTCATTGCCGGGGAATGTTCCCAAATTGTTATCCCGTACGCGATTTTCGAATGAAAATATCGTGAAAGCGTAATCTGGTTCTCAAGATTATGAATCATGTGCGAACGCGTGGCTTGAGTACTAACATAACATCACTTTAGAGAAAGGAGACGGTAAATGATCGCACTAGAAATGCGTAACCTTGCGGGCGGGGAGGTTCTCCATGCGTACCCGCAGGGCGCCGCGGATACTCCGCTTCCCTGCATTGTCTTTTATCATGGCTTTACCTCTTCTAAGCTGGTCTACAGCTATTTCGCCGTTGCGCTTGCAGAGGCGGGGTTTCGGGTGATTATGCCTGATGCTGCGGAACACGGCGCGCGCTACCGGGGAGACGAACAGGGGCGGATGCAGCGCTTCTGGCCGATTCTGACGCACAATTTTGTTGAGTTTCCGGCATTACAGGAGGCGATTCGGGAGCAGGGATGGCTTGCGGACGACAGGCTGGCGGTGGCCGGCGCATCGATGGGTGGAATGACCGCGCTGGGGATTATGACCCATCACCCGGAGCTGAAAAGCGTCGCCTGCCTGATGGGGTCAGGCTATTTCAGTACGCTCTCGCAGACGCTTTTTCCTTCGCCTTCGTGGGAGGCAGGGCAGCTGGCGGAGTGGGACGTCAGCCAGCAGCTGGCGACCCTCGCCAGCCGACCGCTGCTGCTCTGGCACGGCGATGAGGATGATGTGGTACCGCCGGGGGAGACCTTCCGTCTGCAGCAGGCGCTGCAGCAAAACGCACTGGCCGACAACCTAACCTGCATCTGGCAGAAAGGCGTCCGTCACCGCATTACGCCGGAAGCGTTAGCTGCGACGGTGGCTTTTTTTCAACGTCACCTTTAAACGCGAATCACCTGAACGCCCTGATCTTCAAGCTGCTTGAGAATCGCTTCATCCGCCTGTTTACCGGTTATCACCAGGTCGATTTGCCCGGCCTGGCTGAAGAGCATTCCGGCGCGTTCGCCAACTTTGCTGCTGTCGACCAGTACCGCGAGTTTGCCGACGACGTTAAGCATCTTTTGCTCCGCCATCGCCGTCAGCATATCGGTTTTATATAGCCCCTCCGCGGTCAACCCTTTGCCGCTGGTAAACATCCAGTGCCCAGCGTACAGGCTGTTTTCGCTGCCCTGAGGGCTCAGCGTGATGGAGTGGCTGCGGTTATACTGCCCGCCCATAATAATGACGCTGTCGTGTTCCTGATCGATCAGGTAGTTAGCCAGCGGCAAATAGTTGGTGATGATCTGCACCGGTTTACCGCACAGTTCTTGCCCAAGCAGGAATGCGGTAGAGCCGCAGTTTATGACGATGCTTTCGCCCGGGTTCACCAGCTGCGAAGCCGCGCGCGCAATCCGTACCTTCTCATCGTGGTTTTGCGCCTGGTGAATATTCATTGGCGACCAGCGCGGGCGCTGCTCGCTGACGGCTTCTGCGCCGTTGCGGACTTTTTTCAGCTTGCCGCTTTCGTCGAGTTTGTTGATATCGCGTCGTGCCGTCGCCGGAGAAATTCCCAGCCGGGAAATCACCTGCTCCACGGTGACAAATCCCGTTTGTGCCAGCAAATCCAGTAAAATTTGATGTCTTTGCGCTTCCGTCATGAGCAAATCCGATTAAAAGTGATAAGCAAAGATGATATTTGAAATCAGGTGAAAATACTAATGCTGACGGGGATAATTTCCGGCGGGCGGTCCCGCCGGAGAAGCCTTACAGGAAAGACTTAAAGGGCAGGTCCGGCTCCATGGTGAAGCAATCGTCGAATCCGCGCGGATAGTGGTATTCGAAGTTATCTTTATCCAGCGGCCAGGTGAATTTCCCACCCACCTGCCAGATGAAAGGCTTAAAGCCATACTTCAGACGGTCTTTTTTCATCTCCCACAGAACGCGGATTTCCTGCGGATCGGCCTGGAAGTTTGACCAGATATCGTGATGGAACGGGATCACCACTTTGGCATTCAGCGATTCGGCCATGCGCAGGATATCGGCGCTGGTCATTTTGTCGGTGATACCGCGCGGGTTCTCGCCATAGGAACCGAGAGCCACGTCGATCTGGTGTTCGTTACCGTGCTTCGCGTAATAGTTGGAGTAGTGGGAATCGCCGCTATGGTACAGGTTGCCGCCCGGCGTTTTGAACAGGTAGTTCACCGCGCGCTGATCCATTCCGTCCGGCAGTACGCCTGCCGCTTTTTGATCCGCGGGTAAGGTAATCAGAGCCGTACGGTCAAAAGCGTCGAGCGCATGAATTTCAACATCTTTTATTTTGACCACATCGCCCGGCTTCATCACGATGCAGCGCTCTTTCGGTACGCCCCAGCCAATCCACAGATCGACGCAGGTTTGCGGGCCGATAAACGGCACGTCATCGGCGCAGTTCTGCATAACCGCGGCGGCCACGTTCACATCAATGTGATCGTTATGATCGTGGGTAGACAGCACGGCGTCGATCTGGCGAATAGCGAACGGATCGAGAACAAACGGGGTGGTGCGCAGGTTGGGCTGGAGCTTCTTCACGCCGGCCATACGCTGCATCTGGTGGCCGGTTTTCATCAGCGGATTCCCGTGGCTTTGCTTGCCGGTACCGCACCAGAAATCGACGCAGATATTGGCTCCGCCTTCGGATTTCAGCCAGATGCCCGTACAACCCAACCACCACATCGCAAAGGTGCCCGGCGCAACCTGCTCTTGTTCAATTTCTTCATTCAGCCAGCTACCCCATTCCGGAAAAGTGTTCAGGATCCATGATTCGCGGGTGATGGTTTGCACTTTACTCATTTGTTTTTCCCTCACATATTATCAAAAGTAATCACGATGTGATTTGTTTTGACGAATACTGGCATCGTTTGTTCAGGATTGCAATCCTGAATTTCGCCCTTCATGAGAGGAATAGTGGGGGTTAAAAAGGGGCGGAGGCATACTTCATGATATGCGTGTTATTTTATTTAATTGATTTACATATACTATTTTTCAGGTTATGAAAATGAGAATTAATACCATGACGGATTGTGTGATTATTTGCGGCGTGCGTCACATTTAATCAAATATAATCTTGTTGTGATTATTTTTGATTATTAGAGTGATCGCAACAACCAACCTGGGCGTAGCGTGCGTTCAGAGCGTCCACCTTCTGGAGTGTGTTATGGAGATTCTCTACCACATCTTTACCGTGTTCTTTAACCAGGTTATGACCAACGCCCCGCTGCTGCTGGGTATTGTGACCTGCCTGGGTTATATCCTGCTGCGCAAAAGCGCCAGCGTTATCGTTAAAGGAACAATTAAAACCATTATCGGTTTTATGCTGCTGCAGGCCGGCTCCGGCATTCTGACCAGCACGTTTAAACCGGTGGTGGCGAAAATGTCTGAGGTTTACGGCATCAACGGCGCTATTTCTGATACCTACGCCTCCATGATGGCGACCATTGAGCGGATGGGCGATGCCTACAGCTGGGTGGGCTATGCCGTGCTGTTAGCCCTGGCGCTGAATATTTGTTATGTCCTGCTGCGGCGTATTACCGGTATTCGTACCATCATGCTGACCGGGCACATCATGTTCCAGCAGGCGGGGCTGATTGCCGTCTTTTTTTATATCTTCGGCTACCCGATGTGGACGACGATTATCTGCACGGCGGTGCTGGTGTCGCTCTATTGGGGCATTACCTCGAACATGATGTATAAGCCGACCCAGGAAGTGACCGACGGCTGCGGCTTCTCCATCGGACACCAGCAGCAGTTCGCTTCATGGATTGCTTACAAGGTCGCCCCGTATCTGGGTAAAAAAGAGGAGAGCGTTGAGGATCTCAAGCTGCCGGGCTGGCTGAACATCTTTCACGACAACATCGTCTCCACGGCCATCGTGATGACCATTTTCTTCGGCGCGATTTTGCTCTCCTTCGGCATCGACACCGTACAGGCGATGGCGGGTAAAACCCACTGGACGATCTATATCCTGCAAACCGGCTTCTCGTTCGCCGTCGCTATTTTCATTATCACCCAGGGCGTGCGCATGTTCGTCGCCGAACTTTCTGAAGCGTTCAACGGCATTTCCCAGCGCCTGATTCCCGGTGCCGTGCTGGCGATTGACTGCGCCGCGATTTATAGCTTTGCGCCAAACGCCGTCGTCTGGGGGTTTATGTGGGGCACCATCGGCCAGCTGATCGCCGTCGGTATTCTGGTCGGCTTCGGCTCTTCCATTCTGATTATTCCGGGCTTTATCCCAATGTTCTTCTCTAACGCCACCATCGGCGTGTTTGCTAACCACTTTGGCGGCTGGCGCGCGGCGCTCAAAATTTGTCTGGTAATGGGGATGATCGAAATTTTTGGCTGCGTCTGGGCGGTGAAGCTGACCGGTATGAGCGCCTGGATGGGTATGGCGGACTGGTCAATTCTGGCGCCGCCGATGATGCAGGGCTTCGCCTCCATCGGTATCGCGTTTATGGCTGTCATCATCATTATCGCACTGGCTTATATGTTCTTCGCAGGGCGCACGCTGCGTGCTGAAGAGGACGCGGAAAAACAACTGGCAGATGCTTCTGCTCAATAAGGAGTTTTGACTATGACCGTACGTATTCTGGCTGTATGTGGCAACGGGCAAGGAAGTTCCATGATCATGAAGATGAAGGTGGACCAGTTTTTGACCCAGTCAAATATCGATCACACGGTGAACAGCTGCGCGGTGGGTGAATACAAAAGTGAACTAAACGGCGCGGACATCATCATCGCCTCCACCCATATCGCCGGTGAGATTAGCGTCTCCGGCAACAAATATGTGGTTGGCGTGCGCAACATGCTCTCGCCTGCGGATTTTGGCCCAAAACTGCTGGAAGTGATCAAAGCGCACTTCCCGCAGGATGTGAAGTAAGGAGACCAAATGAAATTACGCGATTCGCTGGTGGAGAATAACTCCATCCTTCTCCAGGCCGACGCCAGTACCTGGCAGGAAGCCGTCAAGCTGAGCGTTGATTTACTGGTGAAGGCGGATGTCGTTGAGCCGCGCTACTACCAGGCCATTCTCGATGGCGTAGCCCAGCATGGCCCCTATTTTGTGATTGCTCCCGGTCTGGCGATGCCGCACGGCCGCCCGGAAGAGGGGGTTAAGAAAACCGGCTTTGCGCTGGTCACGCTGAAAACGCCGCTGGTTTTTAATCACGAGGATAACGACCCGGTCGATATTCTGATCACCATGGCGGCCGTGGATGCCAATACCCATCAGGAAGTCGGCATCATGCAGATCGTCAACCTGTTTGAAGATGAAGCCAATTTTGACCGTTTACGCGCCTGCCGCACCGCGCAGGAAGTGCTGGAATTAATTGATAACGCCACGGCGGCGGCCGTTTAAAAGGAACACTACAATGTCATTACCTATGTTGCAGGTTGCGCTCGATAATCAATCCATGTCTTCCGCGTATGAAACGACGCGCCTGATAGCCGATGAAGTGGACATTATTGAAGTCGGCACCATTCTTTGTGTGGCTGAAGGCGTACGCGCCGTTCGCGACCTGAAGGCGCTCTATCCCAATAAAATCGTGCTGGCGGACGCCAAAATCGCCGATGCCGGTAAAATTCTCTCCCGCATGTGCTTTGAAGCCAACGCCGATTGGGTCACCGTGATCTGCTGCGCGGACATCAACACCACCAAAGGCGCGCTGGACGTCGCGAAAGAGTTCAACGGCGACGTCCAGATCGAACTGACCGGCTACTGGACCTGGGAGCAGGCGCAGGAGTGGCGCGAAGCGGGTATTCAGCAGGTGGTTTATCACCGTAGCCGCGATGCCCAGGCGGCCGGTGTGGCGTGGGGCGAGGCGGATATCAGCGCGATCAAACGCTTGTCCGAAATGGGCTTTAAAGTCACCGTCACCGGCGGCCTGGCGCTGGAAGATTTACCGCTGTTTAAAGGTATTCCCATTCACGTCTTTATCGCCGGTCGCAGCATTCGCGACGCCGCTTCTCCGGTAGAGGCCGCCCGGCAGTTTAAACGTTCTATCGCCCAGCTGTGGGGCTAAGGAGCGGTCATGCTGTCAAAACAAATTCCGCTCGGTATCTATGAAAAAGCGCTCCCCGCGGGGGAGTGCTGGCAGGAACGCCTACGGCTGGCGAAAGAGCTCGGCTTTGATTTCGTCGAAATGTCGGTCGATGAAACTGACGCCCGTCTGGCGCGGCTCGACTGGAGCCGGGAGCAGCGCCTTGCGCTGGTCAACGCGATTGCTGAAACCGGGGTGCGGGTACCCTCTATGTGCCTGAGCGCCCATCGCCGCTTTCCGCTCGGTAGCGAAGACGACGCGGTTCGGGCGCAGGGCCTGGAGATTATGCGCAAAGCGATTCGGCTGGCGCAGGATGTGGGTATTCGCGTTATCCAACTGGCGGGTTACGACGTTTACTACCAGCAAGCCAATAACGAGACGCGCCGTCGTTTCCGCGACGGGCTAAAAGAGAGCGTCGAAATGGCGAGCCGCGCGCAGGTGACGCTGGCGATGGAAATCATGGACTACCCGCTGATGAACTCGATCAGCAAGGCGTTGGGCTATGCCCACTATCTCAATAATCCGTGGTTCCAGCTTTACCCTGATATCGGCAATCTGTCGGCATGGGATAACGACGTACAGATGGAATTGCAGGCCGGGATCGGGCATATCGTTGCCGTACATGTGAAGGATACTAAACCGGGCGTATTCAAGAACGTGCCGTTTGGCGAAGGCGTTGTCGATTTCGAGCGCTGCTTTGAAACGCTCAGGCAGAGCGGCTATTGCGGCCCGTATCTGATTGAAATGTGGAGCGAAATGACCGACGATCCGGCCGCTGAAGTTGCGAAAGCGCGCGATTGGGTGAAGGCGCGGATGGCCAGCGCCGGTCTGGTGGAGGCGGCATAATGCAAACGTTAAAACAGCAGGTCTTTGACGCTAATATGGATTTGCCGCGTTACGGACTGGTCACTTTTACCTGGGGTAACGTCAGCGCCATCGACCGTGAACGTGGGCTGGTGGCGATTAAGCCCAGCGGCGTCGCCTATGAGACCATGAAAGCGGACGATATGGTGGTAGTCGATCTCGAGGGTAAGGTGGTGGAGGGGCGCTATCGTCCTTCTTCCGATACCGCCACGCACCTGGCGCTGTATCGTCGCTATCCGAGCCTCGGCGGCGTGGTGCATACCCACTCGACGCACGCGACGGCCTGGGCGCAGGCGGGCCTGGCCATTCCCGCGCTGGGGACGACCCACGCGGACTACTTCTTTGGTGATATTCCCTGCACCCGGGCGTTAAGCGCGCAGGAAGTGGCTGAGGCTTATGAGCTGAACACCGGCCGCGTAATTATTGAAACGCTGGGCGACGTTGAGCCGCTGCATACGCCGGGCATCGTGGTCTATCAGCACGGGCCTTTTGCCTGGGGCAAAGATGCGCACGATGCGGTGCATAACGCGGTGGTGATGGAAGAAGTGGCGCGGATGGCGTGGATTGCTCGCGGGATCAACCCGCAGCTGAAGCCCATCGATAGCTGGCTGATGGACAAGCACTTTATGCGTAAGCACGGGCCAGATGCCTATTACGGGCAAAAGTGAAAGACGTGCTCCGGAGCATTCATCTTTATGATGAATCAACCGGTCTGCTCCGGAGCTATTTTTAGTTTTGCTGATAAGCCGACGGCATACAGCGCATACCGATCAGCGTCAGCACGCAGATTACCGCGCCGGCGTAAAACGTCGAGGCGGCACCGAATACCTCCCACAGCACGCCCGCACCTGCGCTGGCCAGCAGCAGCGCAACGCCGCTCATCAGGTTGAACATCCCGAACGCCGTTCCGCGCAGCTCCGGCGGGGCGGTATGCGCCACCATCGCCGCCAGCAGTCCCTGCGTCATCCCCATATGAATGCCCCATAGCGACACGCCGGCTAAAAGCGTGCTCCAGTGGCTGCTCAAGGCCAGCACGATATCGGCGGCGATCAGCACCAGCAGACCCCACTGCAGCATTTTGCTGTGGCTCATGCTGTCCGATAGTTTACCGAACGGATAGGCGGTCAGGCTGTACACCAGGTTCATCGCGACCATCACCAGCGGAATCGCGAACAGCGGGATCGCCATCTGCTGGGCGCGCAGCACCAGAAACGCTTCGCTGAAGCGGGCGAGGGTAAAAATCGAGCCGATAACCACAACCCACCAGTAGGCGGCTGAAAGCTTTTTTAGGTTCTCGCGGCGCAGGGGATTGGTCCGTTTCCGGGTGATCGGCGTTTTTGGCTCTTTTAGCCCAAAGCCTAATAAAGCGATGGAGAGCGCGGCAGGAATGACCGCGACCCAGAAAATAGACTGGAAGTCGTTATCCCAGAGAAACATCAGCGCGACGGCAAGCAGCGGTCCCAGAAAAGCGCCGATAGTGTCCAGCGCCTGGCGCAGCCCGTAGGCGGCGCCGCGAATTTCCGGCGGAGTGACGTCGGCGACCAGCGCATCCCTCGGCGCGCCGCGTATCCCTTTGCCCACGCGGTCGATCATTCGCGCGCTGAACACCACGCCGGAGGTTGGCGCGATGGCGAAAAGAGGTTTGCTTAGCGCCCCCAGGCCATAGCCGAGCAGCGCAAGGCCTTTGCGTTTGCCGACATAATCGCTGATGACGCCAGAGAAAACCTTCAGCATCAGCGCGGTAGCTTCAGCAACGCCTTCGATAATGCCGATAATAATCACGCTGGCCCCCAGCGTGGTGGCCATAAATAGAGGAAGAAGGCTGTGGATCATCTCTGACGAAACATCCATCAGCAGGCTAACGCCGCCAAGAACCCAAACCCCTTTCGGGATACGGCTTAGCGTGGCAAAACGCGGAACCATGAATCACTCCGGATAATCATGTGGTTAAAGAGAGATTAAATCAGGTTACGTTCCTGCTGATAAGGCACGAAGAAAAATAATTCTCAATTGCATTAAGACTTCGCCCTGACTATCGGGCGAAGTCAAAAAACAGGCAAATTAACGGTAAATGGCCGCACTGGCGTGAATCGGACCGTCGCTTCCCGGTTCATGAATGAGGATCGGCTGGAAGTATTTCGCTCCCTGAGCATCGCTCTGCTGGCTAAGCGCCTGGTCGGCTTCCTGCTCGGTGGCGATGTTGTGGTTGATATAGATAACGCCGAGGCTCTGCACATCGTCCATGTTGCGGGCCTGGCGGGCATCGATTTTAATAGCAGCCAGCGCGTTGGCGCTCAACAAAAGCGCTGCCATCATGGTTATGAGGATGTATTTCATCATCTACGCTCCTTATGACAGTCCTGACGTTAACCCGCTTCCCTGGGGTATGGATTGCTTCTAATCTAAGTGTAATCGCTGCCTCGCTGGCGTATCGCGACCATTTCTGATGCAGTTGTTCAAAAAATTGTCGCTTCCGCCGTTGATTAATTTTAAATCACTGGCTTAAGGCCACTTCGCGCTTAGTGCGAATTATTTGCACAATTCACTTGTCTTAAAACCCGCTCGCCCGTATTATGACGCGTCAATTTTTCAGCCGCCCTTTAACACGTTCCTTGCCTCCATGGGCCGCGGCTGACCCAGACAGGAGGCTGAATAATCCGTAAGGAGCAATTCGATGCGTCATTACGAAATCGTTTTTATGGTCCATCCTGACCAGAGCGAACAGGTTCCGGGCATGATCGAACGTTACACTGGTGCAATCACTGCAGCAGAAGGTACGATCCACCGTCTGGAAGACTGGGGCCGCCGTCAGCTGGCTTATCCGATCAACAAACTGCACAAAGCTCACTACGTTCTGCTGAACGTTGAAGCGCCGCAGGAAGCGATCGATGAGCTGGAAACTAACTTCCGCTTCAACGACGCCGTTATCCGCAGCATGGTAATGCGTACTAAGCACGCTGTTACCGAAGCATCTCCGATGGTTAAAGCGAAAGACGAGCGCCGCGAGCGTCGCGAAGATTTCGCCAACGAAACTGCAGATGATTCTGAAGCTGGGGATTCTGAAGAGTAATCCTGATGACCAACCGTCTGGAACTGTCCGGCATTGTATGCAGGACTCCACTTCGTAAGGTCAGCCCGTCAGGAATTCCACACTGCCAGTTCGTGCTTGAGCATCGTTCAGTGCAGGAGGAAGCCGGTTTTCACCGGCAGGCATGGTGCCAAATGCCCGTGATAATCAGCGGACACGAGAACCAGGCCATTACTCACAGTATAACGGTCGGTAGCGCAGTAATCGTTCGAGGGTTCATCTCTTGCCACAAGGCAAAGAACGGCTTGAGCAAAATGGTTCTGCATGCCGAGCAGATTGAATTGATAGATTCTGGAGACTAGCCATATGGCACGTTATTTCCGTCGTCGCAAGTTCTGCCGTTTCACCGCGGAAGGCGTTCAAGAGATCGACTATAAAGATATCGCTACGCTGAAAAACTACATCACCGAAAGCGGTAAGATTGTCCCGAGCCGTATCACCGGTACCCGTGCAAAATATCAGCGTCAGCTGGCACGCGCTATCAAACGCGCTCGCTACCTGTCCCTGCTGCCGTACACTGATCGTCATCAGTAATCGGTCACGGTCCATTAATACGACTTTGAGAGGATAAGGTAATGCAAGTTATTCTGCTTGATAAAGTAGCAAACCTGGGTAGCCTGGGTGATCAGGTTAACGTTAAAGCGGGCTATGCTCGTAACTTCCTGGTACCACAGGGTAAAGCTGTTCCTGCTACCAAGAAAAACGTTGAGTTCTTCGAAGCACGCCGTGCTGAACTGGAAGCCAAACTGGCAGAAGTTCTGGGCGCTGCTAACGCACGTGCTGAAGCAATCAACGCACTGGGCACCGTTACCATCGCGTCTAAATCTGGCGACGAAGGTAAACTGTTCGGTTCCATCGGTACTCGCGACATCGCTGACGCTGTAACTGCAGCTGGCGTTGCCGTTGCTAAGAGCGAAGTTCGTCTGCCGAACGGCGTTCTGCGCACCACCGGTGAGCACGAAGTGGACTTCCAGGTTCACAGCGAAGTTTTCGCTAAACTGGTTGTTAACGTTGTAGCTGAGTAATTTATTACTCAACTCACGTCGAGACGCCGGCCTTGTGCCGGCGTTTTGCTTTTCTGTCTTTGCTGAATCTTTTCCTGGTATGGTGGCTATTCTTAGCAACTTTCTGGATAATAAAATAAAACACTATTTTATTTCTGGTGAAGTGAATGGACGCACCCTCGATTTTTACCCGCAAGAAAGTGGCTTATGCCTGCGCAACCCTCTGCTGCCTGCTGTGGGGAAGCTCCTACCCGGCGATTAAAAGCGGCTATGAACTATTTCAGATTGCCACTGATGATGTGCCGTCTAAAATCGTCTTCGCTGGCTATCGCTTCCTGTTTGCCGGAGCGCTACTGCTGCTCTTCGCGCTGGCGCAGCGTAAGCCGATCGCCCGCTTAAATTCCCGTCAGTGCGGCCAACTGGCGATACTGGGCGTCACGCAAACGTCCATCCAGTACATTTTCTTCTACGTTGGCCTGGCGTTTACCACCGGCGTGAAGGGCTCGATTATGAACGCCACCGGCACCTTCTTCAGCGTCCTGCTGGCGCACTTTATCTATCAGAATGACAGGCTGAGCTACAACAAAGCCGTCGGCTGCATTCTCGGTTTTGCCGGCGTGATGCTGGTGACCGTTAATCATTCATTGAGCGATTTTAGCTTTGTCTGGCAGGGCGACGGTTTTGTGGTGCTGGCGGCTTTTATCCTGTCGGCGGCGACGCTGTACGGTAAGCGCATTTCGCAGACGGTTGACCCGACGGTGATGACCGGCTGGCAGCTGGCGTTTGGCGGCCTGGTGCTGGTTGGCGGCGGTTACCTGACCGGCGGAACCCTGGCGGTCCACAGCGCCGCTGCTGCGCTGGTGCTGGCTTATTTGACCCTGCTCTCTTCCATCGCTTTTGCGCTATGGAGCGTGCTGCTTAAGCATAACCGCGTGAGTATGATTGCGCCGTTCAACTTTGTGGTCCCGGTTGCCGGCACCGTGCTGTCGGCCATCTTCCTCGGCGAGAATATTCTTGAGCTGAAATATGCGGTTGCGCTGGCGCTGGTGTGCACCGGGATCTGGTGGGTAAATAAAGTGGGTCAACATCGTTAACTGCCTGATGACGCCACGCTGCTCAGGCCTGCATGGGTTTGCAGGCCTATGATTAAGAATGGTTATGCCGGCTGTATCTGCTTCGCGACGACGCGCTGCGGATCAACAATGGTCAGCCAAATAATCGCTGCTGCGATAAGATCGAGAATGCTCAGCGCAATAAAGAATGGCGTATAGCCAATCTGATGCACCAGCAGCCCCATTACCAGGGTGAACAGCAACTGGCCCATCCATGCTGCAGAACCCGCCATGCCGCTCACGGTGGCGACCTGGTTCTTTTTGAACAGATCCGAGGCTAACGTCATTGCCATGGTTGACAGCATCTGGTGCGCAAAGCCGCCAAGGCTGATCAGTGCAATCGCGAAGTAGACGTTTTCGACAAATCCCACGGCTGACAACGAGGTCATAAGCAGCGCGCCGATAGTGAACCCGATGCGCCTGGAGTTGACAGTGGTAATGTGGAACTTGGTGATCAACACATTCGAGAGCACGCCACCCGCCACGCAGCCAATATCCGCCGCGAGAAAGGGGAGCCAGGCAAACATAGCAATCTCTTTTAGCGGCAGATCGCGAACCTGAATTAAATACAATGGCAGCCAGAAGCTTAACGTTCCCCAGACCGGATCGGACAAAAAACGCGTCATCGCGATGCCCCAGAAATTACGCTGCTTCAGCAGGGGGAGTAATGAAGGGCGCTTATCGCCGTCAGACTGCAGAGCTTTCTCTTGTCCTGAGAAAATATACTCTTTTTCTTCATCTGATACCCATTGATGTTTTTCCGGCGAGCGATATAAAAATAACCACATAAAAGCAAATATAATCCCCAGCCCCCCGCTAATAATAAAAGCGAACTGCCAGTGCCAGGAAATAATCGCCCAGACGACGATCGGCGGTGCCAGCATGGCACCAACGGACGTTCCGATATTAAACAGACCACCTGCCACGCCCCGCTCTTTTGACGGGAACCATTCCGATGCGGTTTTAATACCTGCAGGGATCGCGGCGGCTTCGCTCAGGCCAAGCAGGCCGCGGAAGCAGGCCAGCGACTGCCAGTTAAACGCCAGAGCATGGGCCATATTGGCGAAGGACCATGCCAGTGCGAAGATAAAAAAGCCAATCCGTAAACCGATGGAATCCAGAATATAGCCGCAGAAAGACTGGGCAACGGTATAAGCCATTTGAAAGGACATAATGACCCACGAATATTGCTGTTCAGTAATATGCAGTTCGGTAAATAAGGTTGACGCGGCAACGCTTAATGAGCTGCGCGCCAGATAGTTAATGGCTGTGCCCAGCGCCACCAGGCCGATAATCCACCATCGTAGTCCTTTAATTTTCATTGTGATCACCTTAACGGGTTTATAGGGTACAAAGGGAAGGTTTAATGAGTTACACCGCTAGCGATAAATATTGCCGTTGAGAAAATCAGGCCAGTTCTTTTCAAAATAATGATCTTTACTATCGGCTAAGCTTCTCAGGGCTTTTTGCCGAACAATAAATTTGGCCTCCTGATAATTAATCGTCAGCTTTTTCTCTTTGTCTGACGCCTGCTCCGGTCGAAAACGCCATAGCTGCGCGGGCCCGTTACGGGTTAACGGCAGACAATCGCCTTCGGGGTCAAGGATGATCCTGGCACCCCGGCTGCCGCCGCCTGCGGAGATATAGTCGTCCAGCATTGTCAGCACCGCCGCCGATATCGGTGCCATTTGACGCCACATAAACAGTTCGGGGATTTCTGTCAGATGGCGGATCGATAGGGCATTTTTCGCCACCGCGGCAGCCAACAGGCGGGCCTCCTGTGCGGCCTGCCTGACGGCATCGACATGGCAGATAAAGCCGCCGTGGTCGGACATGCGTGCCTGGATCTCTTCCTTGACGCTTTGAAGGGAGCGGCCTGACTCGTTACGCTGCGCTCGCAGGATGACGTCGTTTACCTCCGCCAGCGGCTGAGCAGCCAGTTCAGGCACGTCATCGACCGCGTTGCGCCTGCCTGCATGTGCGATATAGCGCGCCAGACGCATGGCAAAGACCTGTCCGGCATTCAGCGCCGCGCCGCCTGGGCGGGTAACCCCGTGGGTTCCGGCGATTTCACCTACCGCAAAACAGCCGGGCAGAGAGGTTTGACCCCAGATATCGACCTCAATACCACCATTCATATGCTGATTGTTCATGGCGAACTGCAGCGGTGTTTGCGTCAAATTGTGGCCGTGCATTTTATACAGGGCGATCGATAGCGGATTCATTCGCTGCAGGCGTTCAATGGGTAGCGCTGCCAGCGCATCGTTGTTTTCCAGATAAGCCCGCACATCGTCGTCTAGCCGTTGCAGCGAGAAGGGAAGATCGCCTGGTACCGCTTCTGGATTGCGATTGAAGTCCATATAGACTTTGCGCCCCAGCTGCTGCTCATGCGCCACAGCCATATCCAGCAGGCTGGAGCCGAAATCCATCACCCTTGTAGCATGGAACGGCCACTGATACCCCTTACGAAAGATGTTTGAGGCTAGTTCCTGAGTGGTGCGGTAGTAGTCAGCGAGAAAATTATGCTCTTTGCCGCCGCTATCGACAGAATAGATATAGGGAATCACCTGCACGTAGGTGCCGGATAAATTCCACGGAAAGGCGCTGCGCGGCGTGCCGATACCGAACTGGCTTTCGGTCAGATTGGTGAGTGTGATTCCCTCTTCCAGCGCCAGCCCGAGTGAGCCAAAGCATTTATTAGGATAGACGCTGTCGCGGTAGAGCTCTCCGGGGCCGCCGGTCGCCAGGACGACATTGGGAGCGACTACCAGCGCCAGCCCCCACGGGTTATGGGCGCGAGAACCCGTCGCCAGAATTGCCCCCGCAACATGTTCCGTTCCTGATTCATCGCGCTGGCGTAATAGTTTGATAACTGTCGCACCGCTCAACAGTGGGATATTGAGCCGCTGAACCTCTTCCAGCAAAACCTTTACCATCAGACGCGAGGTGCGCGGGCCGCAGGAGGTCGCGCGTCCGGCTTCATCATGGTCGGTTTGATAGCGGAGGATCGCCCCATAGCGGTCCTCCGGCAGTTCAAGCCCAAGAAATTGCAACCCACCCAAAGTATGCAGCGAACCTACTGCTTCCACATAGGCGGTGTCGTAGTCCATGGCACCGCCGCTGGCCAGCGCGTCAGCCAGTTTAAGAAAGCTATCGCCATTGCCTGCTGTGGCGGCAGTAAACAGCGTCTGTTTATCCGAGCCGGAGCAGGCGGAGGTTCCCATATATAATCCGGCGGTCGCTAATAATACGTTTTGCTGACGGTGCTTGAGTTCAACGGCGGCGCGTAACCCCGCGGCCCCGCTGCCGACGACTAGCGCATCGGCTTTCCAAAGCGGATAGTTAACGTTATCGATCGTCAGAATGGAAGCCGGTTCCGCTTTAGCGAACCCTTTAGGAAAGGAGACGTGAGTCAGGGCATCAAGAATGGCGTCATCGATCTGGCTCATGCGTCCTCCATCGCGCTAAACAGCGCGCTATCCATCAGGCGCGGCTGGTTAATTATCGGGCGGAAGGCCATGTAAGGCAGAATATCGCGCTCAACATTAACGCATGGTGCTATCTCGATTAACTCAACGCCCGCTTCCGTGAGCTGAAATACCGCGCGTTCAGTGACATAAAGCACTTCTTGTCCGCTCTGCCGGGCGTAGCTGGCGCTAAAGGTAATTTTTTCCACTTCCGTCACTAGCTTCGGAATCTGGCCAGATTGCTCTATTTGCAGGCCATCCGGTGTTACGTTGATCTTGCTGCCTTTGGCGTCGAAAGTGCCGCAGAACACCACTTTGCGAGCATTCTGCGCGATTTCCAGAAAACCACCAGGACCGATCAGGTTGCCGTTAAGATGCGACACGTTAACGTTACCGTGCCGGTCCATCTCCCCCATGCCGAGGAAGGTGATGTCGATACCGCCGCCGCTATAGAATTCGAATTGATCCAACGAAGGAATAATTGCATCAGCGTTGCGCGCGCAGCCAAACAGCGCATCGTCCAGCATCATGCCGTTATGCACGCCTTGCTCCACGCTGAGCCATAAACTTTGATAGGGTACGCCTTCACGCAGGGCGATACCGGGAATGCCGCCTGGGATACCAAATCCGAAGTTAGTCGACGCGCCTGCGACCAGTTCACGCGCCGCGCGACGGGCAATCAGGCGGCGCACCGGGTGGCTGACCAGCTCTATTGCATCGCTGGAACAGAGGCGTCGGTGTTGGCCACTGATCGTCAGATCGTAGCCGCCGAGGTAGGTCTGCGGCTGCTCGCGATGCTCCACGATGCCATCGACCAGAATTCCGGGGAGGGTGACGTTGCGTGGCGCGATTGCCCCTGCTTCCAGTACATCGCGCACCTGAACGAAGACCTTGCCGCCGCTATTGTGTGCCGCCAGCGCCATTGAGTAGCTGTCCATATTGATCGCTTCCTCTTCGAGGCTGACGTTGCCGCGCGGGTCGGCGTAGGTGCCGCGCACAATGGCGTAATTCACCCTGAATGGTCGGTAACGTAGTTTGGTTTCACCATCGATCTCAATTAGTTCCACCATATCTTCGGTGGTTCGGGCATTCGATTTACCGCCGCCGTGACGCGGATCGACAAACGATCCCAGCCCCACGTGGGTAATCAGGCCGGGACGACCGGCGCCAATTTCACGCAACAGCGCCTGAATCACGCCGCCGGGAAAGCAGTAAGCTTCGATCTCTTCGTTTTTTACCAGAGCCTGCATTTTTGGCGACCAGGTAAAATGCCCCGCGATAATTCGCTTGAGCATTCCTGCATGGGCGAAACGGTTGCTGCCTTTGCTATCGCGATCGCCAATTCCCAGCGAGTGAATAAGCGTCAGATCGCGTGGATGTCCGGTCTCCAGAAAGCGTTTTTCAATGGCTGCCAGTAAATAATCGGCTTCAACCATACCGCCGCCGTTGCCGCTGATAGCAATCGTGGCGCCATCTTCAATGAGCGCGGCGACGGCGTCGGCTGAGGTCACTTTATTCATTCTCTTTTCCTTACTGATTCTGGAAAATTACCGGGCTTTTGTTAGCAAAAGCCCGCGTCGCCTGCTGGCAGTCCTGGGTGGCTGACATCAAGCCGGCCAGCAACTGATGCGAGTAGTCGGCATGCTTATTTTCCAGCGCCAGAATGAGCTGTTTAATATGCGCCAGGGCGACCGGGCCGCACTTTTGCAGAGCGCAAAGCTGATTTATCAGCCAGCCTTCCGCGTCATCTTTTTCCACGACCTCGTTAATCAATCCTGCGGCTTGCGCTTCTTGGGCGCTGAGGCGCTGGCCCAGCATCAGCATCTGGCGGCCAACAACCGGGCCAACCTGATTGAGAACCCGCTCGATGCCCAGCCAGCCGGGCACCATGCCAAGCGTGACTTCCGGGGTGGAGAATTTTGCTGTCGGCCGGGCGATGCGGATATCGCAGCTCAGCGCCAGTTCAATGCCGCCGCCGATGGTGTGACCGTTAATATTCGCCACGGTAAGCTGGGGTAAATTGCGCAGGCGCGAGAAGACCTCATTGCCGCGCTTAATCCATTTCCGCCCCATATCCAACGGTGAATAAGCAGACCAGGATTTAATATCGCCACCCGCGCAGAAAAACTTATCTCCCGTGGCGGTCAATTCCACCAGGCGCAGCGTGGCGTCATTTTCAATTTCATTTAAATAGCGATCGAGTAATTCGATCATCTCTTCGTTAATCGCGTGGCATTTATCTTCGCGATTCAGCGTCAGGCGACAGGAGGCCGCCGCTCTGCTGAACAGAACGGGTTGTTCATTCATGTTTCATCCTTAGCAATAATGCGCGATACGATCGACGCTAATATCCAGGGTGCTGTTGATGTCCTTTTGCCACCAGTTGTGCGGCGAGAAAATTTCTAATTCCACCGCGCCGTTAAAACCGGCGTTTTCCACTAGCCGACGAATCGAGGGAATATTAATGATGCCGTCTCCCGGCATACCCCGGTCGTTGACTAGATCGGTGGTCGGCACCAGCCAGTCTGAGATGTGAAAGGCCAGAATGCGCTTTCCCGCCCGCAGGATCTGATTCGCGAGGTCCGGGTCCCACCAGATATGGTAAACGTCCACCGCTACGCCCAGGCCGTATTCGCCATCGGGATCGAGTTCGTCGCACCAGTCCAGCGCCTGACGTAATGTGCACAGGCAGGAACGATCGGCAGCGGTCATCGGGTGCAGCGGCTCCAGTGCGATGGGCACGCCCACGTCTCTGGAGTGAGGCAGCAGCTGACGGATACCGTATTTCACCTGCTCCCGCGCTTCGTATAAATCTTTACTTCCCCGCGCTAGCCCGCCGACCACCTGCATATAGCAGGCAGCGTTCAGGGTGGCGGCATCGTCAAGCGCCCGACGGTTATCGTCGATGGCGAGTTTGCGTTCCGACAGGGTTGGCGCGGTGTAATAAGTACTGCGGCAGAATCCGGACACCGCCATGCTATTCGCCGTCAACTGACGGGCGATGTCCGCTAAATTTTCACCGGCAAGCTCTCTTCTCCACGGCGCAATAGCGCCGATACCACGTTCCGCGCAGGCATCAATAATGGCGGGTAAGGGCGTTTTATAGCCGAGCGTCGCGGTGTTGATGCTGAACAGATCGGGACGTTGCAACAGATCTCTCATTATTCAACCTCAGAAGCGCGGCATGCTCAGGCCGCCGTCAATGGCCACGGCCTGCCCACAGGTATAAATCAGCTTGCCTTCCGCCATGGCGCGTACGGTTGAGGCGATATCTGCCGGGAAACCCCAGCGACCCCACGGTACCAGTCCTTTGGCAATCAGTTCGTCGTAGTAGGCGGTAGCTGGAACGGTCATCTCGGTTTTAATCAGGCCTGGACGCACTTCATAAACGCCGATTTGCTCATCGCACAGGCGGGCGGCAAACAGACGGGCGGCAGCGGAAACGGCGGTCTTGGCCATCGTGTATTCGCCGCGATTCATTGCCAGCATGATGGCGTTAATTGAGCTGACGAAAATAATCGAACGATGCGGGAGTTCATTTTCCGGTTTCGGCTGCGCCAGCAGGCGCTTGCTGAACGACTGGGCGAGAAAGAAGGGGGCACGGGTGTTGACGGCAATGTTTTCGTCAAAGCTGTCCGGCTGCATGTCGAGGATATCGCCCCGTTTTTTGACGGAAATCCCGGCATTGTTCAGCAGGCAATCGAGGCGGCCCCATCGATTTTGCGCCGCGTCGAGCATCTCTTCGTGCAGCGACAGGTCGGCAATATCCGCCGGGAAACAGATGACTTCTGCGCCTTCAGCAATGCACTCCTGCCGGGTGGTTTCCAGCTTTTCAACGCTTTCAGCATCCGGGCGATCGTTAATTAAAAGATTGAATCCTGCGCGGGCCAGTTCAAGCGCACAGCCCTTGCCAATGCCGCGAGCGGCTCCGGTAATAACGGCAACGGATTTATTTGATCTCATTTGTAACCTCACAGTGAATAGGGATGACCTGGTGGCATCAAAATGCATCTGGAACACTAAAAGATCAACCATCTAGTTGGTTGGTTTGTGAGGGCGATCACCAGGCTGTTAATAACTTATTGAATTATATTGTTTTAATTCTTTTTTACTGAATAGGGTTAAAATTATCGCTATGATAGGCATCGCGAAGGGTGAATGGGGAAGCGGAATGTATCTTGATACCAGCAATGCGCAAAGCCTGAAAGAAAAGCTTCTTTTAAGCGCTGTCAATGAATTTGCCGAATATGGCTACGAAGGTGCCAGAGTCGATAATATCGTCAAAGCGGCAGATTGCAGTAAACAGACCGTGTATCACCACTTCGGCAATAAAGAAAATTTGTTTATCGAAGTCCTCGAATATACCTGGAACGATATTCGTCAGAAAGAAAAAAGTCTGGATGTATCAGGGCTTTCCCCTGACAAAGCCATTGAAAAAATCATTGATTTTACGTGGGACTACTACATTGAAAACCCGTGGTTTCTCAAGATTGTTCATAGTGAAAACCAAAGCAAAGGCGTTCATTATGCAAAATCAACGCGCCTGCCGGAAATTAACCATTCGCATCTGCAATTGATGGCTTCGCTGCTCGATGAAGGGAAGCAACAAAATATCTTCAAAGCCGATATCGATCCGCTCCAGGTTAATATTAGTATTGCCGCCCTCGGGGGGTATTACTTAATTAACCAACATACGTTAGGGTTGGTTTATCACATCAGCATGGTTTCGCCGCAGGCTCTGGAAGTCAGGCGTCGGGTCATAAAAGAAACGATTCTAAGCTGGCTTCTTGTGACGCCTGACTCTCTTAACGGACGCGAATAAAGCTGCCGTTCGACTGGCGGGTAAACAGCACCTGCTGGCCGCCGCCGGTATCGATGGTCAGCCCGGTGACTACGCCATTGGCGTTCTGACGGATCTGTACCGTCTGCCCGGTTTGCAGTGAGCTTAGCGGTTTTCCTGCGCCTTCCACCTGGGCCATGGCGTAAACGTCGGTCGGCGGCAGGTTGTGGTCGCGGAACAGCTGCGCGAGAGTTTTCCCCGATTCAATGCGGTAGGTCCGCCACTGCTGCTCGATGCCCGGCGTCGACTGCGGCTCCTGATACGGCTGGGAAGCGGCCTGCTGCTGCGGCTGATCCGGCTGCTCATCCTGAATCGGCTCCGGCGCGACCGGCGCCACCTGATCGGCATCGTTCACGGGCGGCGTATTGGTGATGGGCGGCAGCGGGACAGCCTGATTACCGGAAGAGGGCTGCGACTGGGATTGCAGGTTGAGATTCGCCTCGCGGCTGGCCTGAACCTCGCTGCTGTTATCCTCGGAAGGGAGCAGAACGCCGATAATCACCAGCAGCGCTCCGGCAATAATGCCCCGGCGGTGCATCGGCGGTAGCGGATCCATGAGGCGAAAATGATCCGGGGCGTGCCAGATCTTCGCCAGGGTAGATGTCAGTTCAAAGCGCCCGGGCATGGCTTTCCTCCTGCTCCGCATATTTTTATCCTGCTCTCTCTAGAGTATAGATGGCTAACTTCCTGAAGGACGAGACAAAGCTATGTTTCGTGAGGTTAACCTTATCCCTCTATTGTTTCTGTTTCCCTTAGATTTGTCATCATCCAGGCGACAAAGTTTTACCCGTCGTGCTATGGCTGATATGCTTCCCACCTCTTTTCTCTGCTCATTGTCTTTTGCATTTTGGAAGCCAGAGAGCATGAGAGCCCCCACGAAAAAAGGAACAAAGATGGCAACCCCAACTTTTGACACGATCGAAGCACAGGCAAGTTACGGTATCGGCTTGCAGGTTGGACAACAGCTGAGCGAGTCTGGCCTGCAGGGGCTGCTGCCGGAAGCGCTGGTCGCGGGTATTGCTGACGCGCTGGAAGGTCAACAGCCGCAGGTGCCGGTGGAAGCCGTTCACCGCGCGCTGCGTGAAATCCACGAACGCGCTGACGCCGTGCGTCGCGAGCGTTTCCAGGAAATGGCCGCGGATGGCGAGAAATACCTGGAAGAGAACCGCGAGCGCGAAGGCGTGAACAGCACCGAATCTGGCCTGCAGTTCCGCGTACTGACCCAGGGTGAAGGCCCGATCCCGGCGCGTACTGACCGCGTTCGCGTCCACTATACCGGCAAACTGATCGACGGTACCGTCTTCGATAGCTCCGTCGCGCGCGGCGAGCCGGCTGAATTCCCGGTGACTGGCGTAATCGGCGGCTGGATTGAAGCGCTGACCCTGATGCCGGTAGGTTCCAAATGGGAACTGACCATTCCGCACAGCCTGGCCTACGGCGAGCGCGGCGCGGGCGCATCCATTCCTCCGTTCAGTACCCTGATTTTTGAAGTTGAACTGCTGGATATTATCTAAACAGCAGGTGCTTCCTCTCCCGCAGGGGGGAGGAGGCCGCTTTAAATAGTGTAAAACCCTTAAGTTATGAATTTGCTGGAACTTTATATTGCATATCGGCTTAATGGGTGTATTTTTGTGAGCTGTTTCGCGTAACCGGAGTGATATAACACTCACTTTAAACATAAAATTAACATTATATCTAAATCATAGTATTCATCCCTCCGATTCTTACCTAATATCGATAAACCCTCGTTCCAGGGTTAAGACGAATGAAGGGCCAGTAGAGCCCGAACAACACAGACAGGTACAACAGGAAAAATCACATGGTAGATCAGGTAAAAGTCGTTGCCGACGAACAGGCTCCGACTGAACAATCGCTGCGGCGAAATCTCACTAACCGGCATATTCAGCTTATCGCTATCGGTGGCGCGATCGGCACCGGGCTGTTTATGGGCTCGGGTAAAACCATCAGCCTTGCCGGGCCGTCAATTATTTTTGTTTATATGATCATCGGCTTTATGCTGTTTTTCGTCATGCGCGCCATGGGTGAATTACTGCTGTCGAATCTTGAATATAAGTCGTTCAGCGATTTTGCCGCCGACCTGCTGGGACCCTGGGCAGGCTATTTTACCGGCTGGACCTACTGGTTCTGCTGGGTGGTCACCGGGATGGCGGACGTGGTGGCGATCACCGCCTACGCGCAGTTCTGGTTCCCGGGACTCTCCGACTGGGTCGCCTCGCTGGCGGTCATCCTGTTGCTGCTGGGCCTTAACCTCGCTACCGTGAAGATGTTCGGCGAGATGGAGTTCTGGTTTGCGATGATCAAAATCGTCGCTATCGTGGCGCTGATCGTCGTCGGCCTGGTGATGGTGATGATGCACTTCCAGTCACCGACCGGCGTGGAAGCCTCTTTCGCCCATCTGTGGAATGACGGCGGCTGGTTCCCGAAAGGCATCAGCGGATTCTTTGCCGGCTTCCAGATCGCGGTCTTCGCCTTCGTGGGCATCGAGCTGGTGGGAACCACGGCGGCGGAAACCAAAGATCCTGAGAAATCTCTGCCGCGGGCGATTAACTCGATTCCAATCCGCATCATTATGTTCTACGTCTTCGCGCTAATTGTGATTATGTCAGTGACGCCGTGGAGCTCAGTGGTGCCGTCGAAGAGCCCGTTCGTCGAGCTGTTTGTGCTGGTGGGGCTGCCGGCGGCGGCGAGCCTGATCAACTTCGTGGTGCTGACCTCGGCGGCCTCTTCCGCCAACAGCGGCGTGTTCTCCACCAGCCGTATGCTGTTCGGTCTGGCGCAGGACGGACAGGCGCCAAAAATGTTCGCTAAGCTGTCGAAGCGCGCGGTACCGGCGAAAGGGCTGACCTTCTCCTGTATGTGCCTGCTGGGCGGCGTGGTGATGCTGATGGTCAATCCGAGCGTGATCGCGGCATTCACCATGATTACCACGGTGTCGGCGATCCTGTTTATGTTCGTCTGGACGATTATCCTGTGCTCGTATCTGGTCTATCGCAAAAAGCGCCCGCAGCTGCATGAGCAGTCCAAATACAAGATGCCGCTGGGCAAACTGATGTGCTGGGTGTGCATGGCCTTCTTCGCCTTTGTGCTGGTACTGCTGACGCTGGAAGCCGATACCCGCGAAGCGCTGATGGTGACTCCGCTGTGGTTTGTGCTGCTGGGGGCGGGCTGGCTGTTTGCCGGCAAGAAGCGTCTGGCGAAATAAAAAAATGTTCGGGAGAGATTTTTAACGTTGCTTGCAGCGGCCCGTCATAAAAAAGGCCACCCGGGGTGGCCAATAAGACTGACAATGTCGAGGGCGCCTGCGGGCGCCTTTTTTATTACTTTCCGGCGAGGGCACGCGGGAACAGCACGTTATTTTCGAGGCTGATGTGCTCCATCAGGTCATCAATCAGTTCGTTGATGCCGTTGTACATCGCTTTCCAGGTGGTGCAGGCTTCCGGCGGAGGCGTCACGTTCTGCGTGATGTGCTTAATCACCTCCAGCAGCTCGCCCGCTTCATCATGCTCGCTTTCCATGACGCTGATAGGACCGCCGGCCTGCGTTCCCATGCCCTGTTTGATCATCGGGAACAGAATCTGCTCCTCTTTCATCATATGGCTGGAAAGCTCCTGGTGCAGCATGGTCAGATACTTGGTCAGGCCCTTCGGAACGTTGGGCTTGTCGGCATGAACGCGCTCGACTTTGGTGGCCTGTAAAATTAGCTCCGGCAGCTGCTCACGATGCCTGTCGTGATAGCGAAAGATAATGTGATCGATGATGTCCGCGTAGGGCGCAGCCCGCCAGTCGCGCTCCACCGGCTCTTCCGCCAGTTTAGCCAGCTCGGCTTCAATCACCGCGACGTCCAGCTCTTTGCGCGACGCCGCGCGCTCCAGCGTCTGTTTGCCGCCGCAGCAGTAGTCCATATCATATTGACGGAACAGCGCGGAGGCGCGCGGAATTGTCAGCGCCAGCTCGCCTAAAGGTTGGTCACGGAAAGCCATAGCAGTTACCTCGTCATCAAGAATATAAGTTGTATTTTAAATGCATCTTATTCTCCTGGGAATACCCCTTTGGGATACCTGGCTATTTTTTCTCGCTGACCAGCTCCTGCAGCGCGGGCTTTTCCGGGCGGGCACGCACCGCAGACACCACGCCGAGCACCAGCAGCAGGATACCGCTGAAGGTCAGAAGCGGCGGCAGGCTCTGGCGCAAAATAAAGGTATACAGCAGTCCGGCAAGGGTTTCGAAGACAATCAGCGGCCCGAGGATCACCGTTGGCAGACGCTGGCTGGCGACGTTCCAGCACCACGCGCCGACCCATGAGCAGAAGATAGCGATCGCCAGCATCAGGGTGACAAATACCGCCGGACGCGGACCGAAAGGCAGCGGAAAGTCCGCGTGCTGGCCGTGCAGCCACCCGCAGGCGATGAGATACCCGGCCAGCGATACCGGCAGGGTGACCAGCGCCTGGGCGGTAGCCCACATCATCGGCGGTTTGTCCGGATTTTCCCGCAGCCAGCGGGCATTGCGCAGTGCGTACCAGGCCCAGCACACTACCGAGATTAGCGCCAGCGCGATACCGGAGCCGTAGCGCCAGGGGCTGAAATCGGGTAAACCCTGATGCAGTTCGGCAATATTGACGCACGCGAGGCCGAGGGCAATACAGACCAGCGCCGGAAACAGGCGTCGCCACGGCAGCTTGCCGTCGCGCTGGCTATAGAGCAGGTTAGCGAAAACCGGCAGCACAACCGGCAGGGTGCCGATAATCATCGTGGAGACCGGCGCGCCGGTACGCTGAATCGCGCTGGCCAGGCAGACGTAATAGATTAAGTTACCCATCATGGTCAGCCCCAGCGCCGTCCACCAATCTTTCCCGGTGAGCTGGCGCAGCCGCGCGCGGCCCAGCCAGGCCAGCGGCAGGGCGATCAGCCCCAGCGCCAGATAGCGTCCCATCGACTGTAAAACCGCCGGGTATTCCGGCACCAGTAAAGGACCCACGAATATCAATCCCCACATCAGCCCTGCCAGCAGGGCGTACAGCACACCACTAATCATCACGCCTTCCATTACTCTTTTCGTTGCCGACAGTGTAGGCGAGGCAAAAGCGGGAATATTGTATGAGGTTGCGCATTAGCGCGGGAGAACCTGCTTTTGATAACGCACCGGCGTAATGCCGTAGCGGCGGGTGAACGCGCGGGTCAGGTGCGACTGGTCGGTCAGTCCGGCGGCGAGGGCGACGTCGGCGGCGGGCATGCCGTGGGTGAGAAACGCTTTGGCGCGCCACAGGCGAATCGCCATCAGCATCTGGTGCGGCGTGACGTGAAAGTGCGCTTTGAACTGGCGTTGAAAATGGTATGGGCTGAGCGCTGCCACCTGCGCCAGCTCATCGAGGGTGACCGTACGCATATAGTTATCGTGCAGATAGTCGCGTACCCGCTCGAAGCGGTGACGGGCCTCGGGCAGCGCAGCGGCGTGATGGGCAAACGGACGGAAGGTATCGATTAGATCCAGCAGTAGGCCCTGCTGCGCCAGCGGATCGTCGGTATGCCACAGGCCATAGATAAGATTGCCGATTTGCCGGGAGCGCAGCGGATCCTGGCGAACCACCTCACTGAACCACCAGTGGCGTTCGCCGGTCACCTCTTCCAGCGTATCCGGGTCGAGATAAATCATCCGATAGCGCCAGCCGTCGGCGGTTTCCGCCTCGCCGGTGTGCAGCTCATCGGGGTTCATGGTGACGATAGAGTTGACCGAAGCCACGTGCTGGCTGCCCCGATAGCGAAAACGCTCGGCGCCGAGCTCGATCGCGCCGATACCAAAGGCTTCATGGGTGTGCGGTTCAAAGGCGTAGCGGGAGATATGGGCATGATATAGCTCAACGCCGGGCAGCTGCGCCAGATGGCGGAAGCGCGCGCTGTCTCTTTCATCATTAAACTGTTCCGGTACGCCTTGCATGCGATAACTCCCGACGGACATCCTTTTATTATTGAGGATGGCCCGCCGGGATGCTACAAAAATTAACCACTATGTAACAGTTACAGAATGCCTTTGACGCTCTCTGCCAGCGTCGTGGTTGGGCGACCGATGAGCTTACTCAGAGTGCGGCTGTCGTCGAACAGACCGCCTTTGGAAGCGCCGGTATCGGAATCCGCCAGCATATCCGCCAGACCGGCAGGCAGCCCGACGCCCTTCAGCGCGGCGGCGAAGTCGGCTTCGCTGAGGTTTTGATACACCACATTTTTACCGCTTTGTTTGCTCAGCTCTGCGGCGAGTTCGCTCAGCGTCCACGCCTCATCGCCCGCCAGCTCGTACACTTTTCCGGCGTGGCCCTCTTCGGCGATAACGCGAGCGGCGGCGGCGGCGTAGTCTGCGCGGGTCGCGGAGGCGATTTTGCCGTTACCGGCCGCGCCGATAAACACGCCGTGCTCAATCGACGGCGGCGCGCTGGCGAGATAGTTTTCGGTGTACCAGCCGTTACGCAGCAGGGCATATGCAATGCCGGAGTCGGCGAGCATTTTCTCGGTGGCGATATGCTCATCCGCCAGCCCCAGCGGAGAGGTATCGGCGTGCAGCAGGCTGGTGTAGGCGATAAATTTTACGCCGGCGGCTTTCGCGGCGTTAATCACGTTGCGGTGCTGGACGGCGCGCTGGCCGACTTCGCTGGACGAGATCAGCAGCAGTTTGTCTACGCCCTGCAGGGCGGCGGTCAGTGCGGCTTCGTCGCCGTAGTCGGCCTGACGAACCACTACGCCCTTTTGGCTCAGCGATTCGGCCTTCGCCGGGTTGCGCACGATAGCCACAACCTGGTCTGCGGGTACGGTAGTTAACAGATTTTCCAGGACGTGCTGGCCAAGCTGGCCGGTTGCGCCGGTAATTGCGATCATAGGTCTTCTCCTTCGTGTTCATTGGCAGTTGTGGTAAGCTAACACCTTAACTAACTTTTAGTAAGTACGTACAAAAAGGTAAGTGTGAATATGGCGAATCTGACGCTGAGCGAGCAGCTACGCAACGGCAACCTGTTTGCCGAACAGTGCCCCTCGCGGGAAGTGCTCAAGCATGTGACCAGCCGCTGGGGCGTGTTGATTTTGGTGTCTCTGCGCGATGGCACCCATCGGTTTAGCGATCTGCGGCGTAAGATCGGCGGCGTCAGCGAAAAGATGCTGGCCCAGTCGCTCCAGGCGCTGGAACAGGACGGCTTTCTTAATCGCGTATCCTATCCGGTGGTGCCCCCGCACGTTGAATATAGTCTGACTCCGCTCGGTGAGCAGGTAAGCGAGAAGGTGGCGGCGCTGGCGGACTGGATTGAACTGAACCTGCCCGTGGTTCTGGCGAACCACGGGCAGGTAGCCTGAGGGTGATGCCTGGGTAGCCCCGGTAAGCGTAGCGCAACCGGGGAAGGGGCAATTACTGACTCAAATCCAGCTGATAAATGGCAAAACCGATATCGTCGGTGGCGACCTGACGCATTGGGTATTGCGCTTTCTCTTTGATAAACGCCGCGGCCTTATCGCCCGGAGAGGTTTCAAAGCGAATATCCAGCGGTACGCTGCTGTGGATCGGCGCCAGGCGCCAGTTGTTATCCGCCGCAGGATGGATCTCGCCGTTTTTCTTCGACTCCGCGCCAATCCACGCCGCCAGCACCGAGCGGTTTTCATCCGGTGAGGCGAACGCGATATGATCTTCGCCGGTGCCCTGGAATTTACCGCCGTAGGCGCGGTAGTTGTTGGTCGCGACGAGGAAAGTGGCGTTCGCATCGATCGGCTTGCCGTTAAAGGTCAGATGCTTAATTCGCTCGGCCTGCGGATTGACGCTGTTGCATTCGCCGTCGTAGCGCGCCGGCTGGGTGATATCAATCTGGTAGTTCACGCCATCAATGACGTCGAAGTTGTAAGTGCGGAAGCCGTCCCAGTTAATCAGCGACTGCGGCTTGCTGCTGGCGGGGTCAATCTGATTGAACTGCCCGGCGGAGCACTCCAGCCACTCTTTCACCTCTTTACCGCTCACTTTCATCACCACCAGGGTGTTGGGATACAGGTAGAGATCGGCGGCATTGCGGAAGGTGAGCTGACCTTTTTCCACTTCCACAAAGCTGGCCGGATCGTTTTTCCGTCCGCCGACTTTAAACGGCGCGGCGGCGGAGAGTACCGGCAGCTTCGCCAGATCCGGGTCGCCCTGAATATAGTGCTCCACATAGGCTTTCTGGGCCATGTTGACTACCTGTACGGTCGGGTCGTCCTGCACCAGCGCCAGGTAGCTGTACATATTATCCGAGGATTTACCGATCGGTTTGCCGACAAACTCGCGGGTGGCGTCATGGTCGGCTTTTAATACCGCCACCATGTTGCTGTCTTCTGCCGCCAGCGATTTCTTCGCCGCCGGATCGTAGATCGGGCGCGCTTCGGCTTTCGCTGCGCTGACCTGCCATTTGCCGCTGTCGTTGTTCAGAACCAGATCGACCACCCCAAGATGATCGCCCCACATGCCCGGCATCACCGCCGGTACGCCGTTCAGCGTACCTTTAGCGATATCCGCGCCTTTAATACCGGCAAAATCTTTGCTCGGGAAGACGGCATGCGCGTGGCCGAACATAATGGCATCGACGCCGGGCACCTGGCTTAAATAGTAAACGGAGTTCTCCGCCATCGCCTGATACGGGTCGGCGGAGAGGCCGGAGTGGGCAATGACCACGACCACGTCCGCGCCTTTTTCACGCATTTCCGGGACAAATTTGCGCGCGGTTGCGGTAATGTCGTTGACGGTGACTTTGCCGCTGAGATTGGCTTTATCCCATGTCATAATCTGCGGTGGTACGAAGCCGATATAGCCAATACGCAGCGTCTGCGTTTTGCCGTCGCTATCCTGAACCTGGGTATCCTGAATCAGATAAGGCGTAAACATCGGTTTGCCGGTTTTGGCATCGATGATATTGGCGTTCACGTAGGGGAATTTCGCGCCGGCCAGCGCTTTGTGCAGGAAGTCGAGCCCGTAGTTAAACTCGTGGTTACCGAGGTTCCCCACCGCATAGTCCAGGGTATTCATCGCTTTATAGACCGGGTGAACATCGCCCTCTTTCAGCCCCTTCGCCGCCATATAGTCGCCCAGCGGGCTGCCCTGAATGACGTCGCCGTTATCGACCAGCACGCTGTTTTTGGCTTCCTGGCGTGCTTTTTCAATCAGGGTTGCGGTGCGCACCAGGCCAAATTTTTCCGTGGCGCTGTCTTTGTAATAGTCAAAGTCCATCATATTACTGTGCAGATCGGTGGTTTCCATGATCCGCAAATCGACCGTCGCCGCATTTACGCTGGCGGCGATCAGCGTGGCCAGCAGCGTTGCGCTAAACTTAATCATCAGTGGCGTCCTTTTTTATGAGCAATGGCACAGAAGAAAATGTATTTACATTCTGTTGCTTACAGAAATGTGAATCATGCCAGAAAAGCGATGAATGAAACCGCCATCGTTATCACAGATAGCGGAACTCACAATGATGCGATATAAATAAAACAACGAGTTAACGCCACTGTAACCAGACGAGGTGGAGAATGTTAGAACAAGTATGTCAGCTTGCACGGAACGCGGGCGATGCCATTATGGAAGTTTACGATGGAAAACAGCCGATGGACATCGCCAGCAAGAAGGACGATTCTCCGGTCACGGCCGCGGATATTGCGGCGCACAAGGTGATTATCAGCGGCCTGCTGGCGCTGACGCCCGATATTCCGGTTCTGTCGGAAGAGGACCCGCCGGCCTGGGAGGTGCGCCAGCACTGGCAGCGCTACTGGCTGGTGGACCCGCTGGACGGCACCAAAGAGTTTATCAAGCGCAACGGCGAGTTTACCGTCAATATCGCTTTGATTGAAAACGGGAAACCGATCCTTGGCGTGGTCTACGCGCCGGTGATGAAGGTGATGTACAGCGCGGAAAAGGGCAAAGCATGGAAAGAGGAGTGCGGCGTTCGCAAGCAGATTCAGGTCCGCGATGCGCGTCCGCCGCTGGTGGTAATTAGCCGCTCCCACGGTAATGACCCGGAGCTGCAGGAGTATCTGGAGCAGCTTGGCGAACACCAGACGACCTCAATCGGTTCGTCGCTGAAGTTTTGTCTGGTCGCCGAAGGGCAGGCCCAGCTTTATCCGCGCTTCGGGCCGACCTCCACCTGGGACACCGCGGCCGGTCATGCGGTCGCCAGCGCCGCCGGGGCGCACGTTCACGACTGGCAGGGGCGTACCCTGGATTACACGCCGCGTGAATCGTTCCTCAACCCCGGCTTCCGGGTCTCTATTTATTAAGCAGCTTGTGCAGCAGGGCCACTACCTGCTGCACTTCCTCCTGGCTGAGCGCGCCGTCTTTAGCCCACTGTACGCGGCCGTCTTTATCCAGCACCACGATGGCCGAACTCTCTTCATTGAGCTGCCATGCTTTGCGGACCACACCGTTGCTGTCGACGATAAACTGCGACCAGGGGTAGAGCTGCTTGTTGCTCTCAATACTGCTGCGGACAAACACGCCTGAACCCGGGATAGCGTCATCGGTATTAACGATGGTGGTGGTTTGATAGCGATCGTGCGGGAGCTTCGCGCTCTTAATGGCTTCAATCAGAGTGGCGTTTTTTTCTTTTGCCGACGAGCGCCCGGCAATATGCTGCACGACGCGCACTTTCCCCGCCAGCTGCGCGCTATTCCAGCTTTTATAGCTAAACTTATCGTTATTCAGCACCAGCTCCCCTCGATCCGCGACGCCGACCGGCGCAACGCGCTGACCGTCGACAAAGTTGTGCGCCGAGGCGATCAGCGGGAACAGGAGACATGAAACGGCCAGTAATCTACGTAGGGTCATGGTGTTTCCTTTTATTATCTTTGCAGGTGATCCGACCACTTGGTCTTCTTTAATCATAAGTGCGATTTATGCGCATTACCCGCAATGATGGTGCCAGTTTGCGTGTTAACGCACAAATTCGTCCAAAATCGGCGACTTATACTACCTTCATCGGATGCCTGAAACGAAAACTCTGAATTATTGTCATCATAAGGTAAATAAACTTATACATACTGGGTATCACTCAGATTCTGGACTATAGTTTCAGGGCACTAAAATTTGCGCTTCCGGTACGTGGGCTAACTGTGGCACCACAGGAGCGTAACCCTGGCAGGAGACAACAATGAAAATTTTCCAACGCTACAATCCGCTACAAGTAGCGAAGTACGTGAAGATCCTGTTCCGTGGACGTTTGTATATCAAGGACGTTGGCGCTTTTGAGTTTGATAAGGGCAAAATCCTTATCCCGAAGGTGAAGGACAAGCTGCATTTGTCGGTGATGTCCGAAGTCAATCGTCAGGTTATCCGTCTGCAGACAGAGATGGCATAATCTGAAAAGTGGTATGGCTACACGGTAAAAAGGCGGCTCCCAACGGGAGCCGTTGATGTTTCTGGACCTACCCCTTCATTTCCGCATAGCGTTTGCGGTACTCGCCCGGCGGAATGCCGTTATGCTTGCGGAAAATGCGCGTGAAATAGACCGGGTCTCCATAACCTACCGACAGGGCGATTTTGTTAAGCGGCAGCGACGTGGTTTGGATCAGCCACTTTGCGCGGTTAATGCGCTGCGCCTCGCGCCAGGCGTAAACCGTTTGCCCCAGTTCATTTTTGAACAGATGCGCCAGCCGGGAGGGGGAGATAAAAACCATCGCCGCCAGGTTCTCAATCTTAATCTCCTGGGCAATATGTTCGTTAAGATAGTCGCATACGGCGTTAATCCGCGGATCGTGGGCGTGGCGGTTGCTGATCGGCTGTCGCTGAAAGCAGCTCAGGATCAGGCGCTCCAGCGCGTTCATCGCCAGCGCCTCCGACAGCGGGGCGGAAGCGGAGTGATGGCGGATGACCTCATAGAACAGATCGCGCAGGCTTTGCAGCTGCTCAGGATCGTTGACCGTGGTTTTGCCGATACCGTGCGCTGTTTGATCCCACTTTAGCCAGTCTATCCAGTAGGGGCGAGGGATAAAGTAGATCCATAAGTGATCCCAGTAGTCGCTGTGTTCGTCCCGTCCATAATGGTGGGGAACGCCGGGGGGAAAGAGCAGCAGGTCGTTTTCACGAAACAGAAGAGAGCCGTCGCCCGCTTTCGCGCGCGCCTGGCCGCGCAGGGTCAGATTGATGATGTAACCTTTCATTCCCTGCGGGCGGTTAATGTAGTAGTCCAGCTTTGAGCCACGGGTGATGGGAGTAAAGCCGGCGACGACCCAGGCGTTGAAGGTAAAGGTCTTCATCAATGGCGAGAAGTTCAGTAGCTCATTGATATCCAGTTCCATCGTTTCCCCCGCCCGAGTGCCGCCGCTCGCTTAACTTTCGATGATACTAAATTCCCATGCCCTGAGACGCAACGGCTGGCCGCAGTGAACTTTTTCCCCGCTCAGCAGCGCGTTACCCGATGTCTCGCTGATAAACGCCAGCGGATCGCCGGAGTAGTTAAACAGGAAGTAGATGCTATTGCCGTCGCGGTTGCGCATCTTTTTGACCACCAGCGGATAGCGGTAGGCCGAGGTACGTGAACGCAGATCCAGACCCGCCGTCAGCCGGTCGAACAGCTGGCTAATCAGCGTTTTTTGCGGCAGGAAGCCAACGTAAATCGCCCGGCCCTGGCCGTAATCCGCCTCGGTGGCGGCGGCATAATCGCTCCATGCCGGATGCTGATAGCGCAGTAGCGTACGGGTACCGGCGTCCGGCGTCAGCAGCTCCATCCACAGCTCGGCCTGGTTATCTTTACTGCAATCAATGTCCGCGCTGCACGCGCTTACCGTCGTCTCTTCCGGCAGGGTGAACTGGCTGTAGCTCACGCCGCAGCTTTCGCGCAAAACTCCCGGCTGCGCGCCGCTGCGCACCTTCACGTTTTCATCGCTAAAGCCCGATTTAAAGCCGATCAGCGCTCTGCCGCCCTGTTCAATATAGCGGTTAATGCGCGTAAGCAGGCCATCATCCGCGGCGTAGAGTCCGGGTACGATCAGCACGCGATAGCGCGCGGTTTCCTCGTTAACGTCGTGGATAATATCGAGGCTGATATTGTGGTCGTACAGCGCATCGTGGAAGCGGCGGAAAATATCGTTATAAATATTGCCCTGCGCGTCGCCGGGGCGGAACTGGTTGAGGGCGTCCATCGCCTCATTGCTGATCAGCAGCGCGACGTCGTTTTCCGCCTTCAGCTCCGCCAGCTGCGGCGACAGGCGGGCGAAGTCAGCCCCGATAGTGGTGGCCTCCTGCCAGGTCGCGTTGCGCGAAAAGTCATGGCTTAACAGCCCTTTCCAGTAAGTTTCGAACGCATTATGAATCGAATGCCAGTGCCAGTAGGAGACCATCGCCGCTCCCGAGGCCACGTGGCTAAAGGCCTGCAGGCGCAGCTGGCCAGGATAAGGGGTCCACTGGGCAAAGCCTTGCGCCTGGGTTTCCAGCACGAAGTAGTTGTTGCCCTGCTTGAGCGAGCGCGTAATGGCGCCGCCAAACGCGATTTCCCGCCCGGTCAGGTGCTTCTGGCTCGGGTGATAGATATCGACACCGGCAATATCCAGCGCCTGCGCCGCCGCAAAATGGTCGACTCGCGGCTGCACGCCGTAGGAGTAGCCGCGCCATTCAAAATCGAAGTTGTGGGTGACGAACTGATGCGGCTGGGCATATTCGCGCACGATCTCCGCCTGCCAGGCGAGATACTCCGTCACCTGCTGGCGCTGGTAGCGAGAGAACGCGCAGGCGAGGCTGGCGTTAATGGTATTCTCGACCGGCGGAAAATCCTGCCAGCTATCAATACGGTTGCTCCAGTAGTCCAGACCAAAATCGTTATTCAACCGGTCGAGATCGGGGTATTTTTCTCGCAGGCTGCGCACAAACCCCTCCTGCATATAGCGGCCGATATTATCGTAATGCTTGGTTTCATTATCCAACTGCCAGCCAATAATTGCCGGATGTCGCTGCACGTGCGCCATTAGCGTACGAATAATCTTTTCGGCATAGCGGCGAAAGGTCGGGTTGACGATATCCATAATCTGGCGCGGGCCATATTTTTGCTGGCCATCGACGGTGGTGACCAGTATGTCCGGATGTTTAGCCGCCAGCCAGGTCGGGACGGCGTAGGTCGGCGTGCCGATAATCACCGCGATCCCCGCCTCATGCATGGCATCCAGCACCCGGTCGATATGATAGAAGTTATATTCGCCCTCCCGGGGCTCGAGCGTACTCCAGGTCGATTCGGCAATGCGCACCACGTTAATGCCCGTTTCCTGCATTAAGGCGATATCTTTCGCCAGCCGATCTTCCGGCATATATTCATCGTAATAGGCCACGCCATAAAATAAATCAGACATACAGGTTACCTCCTTAAATTAATGCGCGGGCGCCGGCTGCGGGGCAAAAGCGCGCGCTTTATCCAGCGTAATAAATGAAATCAGCGTAAAGCACAGGGCGATACCGCCGAGCACGATATAGCTGCTGGTAAAGCCCATGCTCTGGTACATATGACCGATGCCGGTAGAAAGGAAAATAGAGCTAAAGCTTTTCGAAAACTGGAAGCCGATTAAATAAACCGTGGCTGATAGCAGCGGGTTGAAGTTGGCGGTGATATATTTCAGCGCGGCGACGAGTAATACTGAACTTTCAAAACCGTGCAGCAGTTTAATCAGGCTAATGGACACAGGACCCATAGCCCAGGCCGAGCCGATAATGCGCAGACTCATAATCATTCCGCAGTACAGCAGCGCATTTTTCGGGCCGATTTTATTCACGAACCATGGGGCGAAGAACATCACCACCGCATCAAGGAAAATCTGACCGGTGGTTAAATAGCCGAACACTTCCGCGCCGCGCGCTTTGCTCTCAAAGAAGTGGCTGTAATAGATGGCGAACTGCTGGTCGTAGGTTTCATATACTGCGCCGACGCCAATCGTGTAGATCGCGAAGAACCAGAATTTCTTCATTTTCAGCAGCGAGGCGGCGTCGCTCAGGGTGACCGGAGAGGCTTTACGACTCTGCATCGCGCCTTGTTTATGCGCGCTGATCTGCATTTTCCAGACAATGACCAGCAGGCATACGCCGGCGCAGCTGGCCAGCCAGAAAATCATGTTCTGGTCGATGCCGTAGAGCTTGCCTGCCGCGAAGGTGCCAATAGCCGCGCCAATGCCGCCAAACATTCTGGCGCGACCAAACTCAAAGCCGGAAGCGCGGCTGACTTTATCAATGTAAGCTTCGCAAATACCGCAGCCTGCGCCGTAGGCCATGCCAATATAAATACCGCCGGCCAGCGCCCCGAGAAAAACGTTAACTTTTAATAATGGCGCAAAGACGTAGATCCAGTAAGGGGCGAAAAGGGTAATAATGATGGCCAGCATCCACATCAGGTTTTTACGATAGACGAGCCTGTCGGAGATGAACCCGAATAATGGTTGAACGCAAACGGCAATAACCGCAGTAAAGGAATAAACCAGACCGACATCAGTGTAATTAATACCGATGGTTTCCGTTAACCACAATGATAAATAAGGATAGCAGCATCCCCAGCCAATAAAGAAGAACAGGAAGAACAGACAGCTTATATAGTAGTTTTTATTTGATTCTATCATGGTAACCCTCGCTTCCTTTATTCAGGAATATGATCGTGTAGTCGCGAGCAAAGTTACCTTTTTGCGAAGCGGGGAGTCATGAACGTTTCGCTATGGAGCAGTAAAAATCTGCTATCGCCCGAGGGGCGTGAGCCGCCTCACATTCGGGCAATAAAAAAGGCGGATTTTCATCCGCCTTATCGGTTCGTCAAACGCGTTACGCCGACTCTTTATCACTATTTGCCGCGTCCGGTAGCTTGGGCACCAGCACCGTCGGCTTATTGTCGATACGGGTCACCAGCAGCTGATCGATGCGGTAGTTATCGATATCCACCACTTCGAACTTATAGCCGGAAAATTTCACCGCGTCGGTCCGCTTGGGAATTTTACGCAGCATAAACATCATAAAGCCGCCAATGGTCTCGTAATTGCCGGACTGCGGGAAATCATCGATATCCAGCACCCGCATCACGTCATCAATCGGCGTCCCGCCGTCGATGAGCCAGGAGTTTTCATCGCGCGCGACGATCTGCTCTTCCAGCCCCTGGCCGACGAGGTCGCCCATCAGGGTGGTCATCACGTCGTTCAGGGTGATAATCCCGACCACCAGCGCATACTCGTTCATGATCACGGCGAAGTCTTCACCGGCGGTTTTAAAGCTTTCCAGCGCTTCAGAGAGCGTCAGGGTATCCGGGACAATCAGCGTATTGCGAATCTGCACGCCGCCGGTCAGCACCAGGCTCTGGTTCGCCAGCACGCGGTTCAGCAGATCTTTAGAGTCAACGTAGCCGATGATGTGGTCGATATCTTCGTTACACACCAGGAATTTGGAGTGCGGATGCTCCGCGACCTTATTTTTCAGGCTCTGCTCATCCTCATGAAGATCGAACCAGATGACGTTTTCACGCGAGGTCATGGATGAAGGTACGGTGCGCGATTCTAGCTCGAACACGTTTTCAATCAGCTCATGCTCCTGCTTACGCAGCACCCCGGCCAGCGCGCCGGCTTCCACGACGGCGTAAATATCATCGGAGGTAATGTCGTCTTTACGCACCATCGGAATTTTGAACAGGCGGAAGATGTTGTTGGCCATGCCGTTAAACAACCACACCAGCGGGCGGAAGATAAACAAGCAGAAGCGCATCGGGTTGATGATGCGTAAAGCGACGGCTTCAGGCGCAATCATACCGATGCGTTTCGGAGTCAGGTCAGCAAACAGAATGAACAGGCTGGTGACCAGGGTAAAAGAAATAATAAAGCTCAGCTGCTCGGAGAGCTCCGGCGACAGATAGCGGCTCAGCAGGCCGTAGAAAGCCGGTGAAAACGCAGCATCGCCGACGATACCGCCGAGAATCGCCACCGCGTTGAGACCGATTTGCACCACGGTAAAGAACATACCGGGGTTTTCCTGCATCTTCAGCACGCGTTGAGCGTTGATGTTGCCATCATCGGCCAGCAGCTTGAGTTTGATTTTACGTGATGCGGCCAGCGAGATTTCCGATATCGAAAAGAACGCACTGACGGCTATCAGACAGAGTATGACTAAAATACTGTTTAACATATCTTATCTGACCGTTGAGATCAGATCCTCGGAAGGGAAGTGGATAACGCTAAGTGGAATTCACAAAAAGCCGGTCCGAAGGCTCTGGACCGGCGATAGCACGGCGTAGTATAGCGTAAGGTACTGTAAAGCCGCCAGAGCGTAAATTATTCAATCCGGCGGCCTGCGGGAACCACGCGGCGGCATCAGGCCTGCGGCGGCAAACAAACGCCGATTCCGCCGATACCGCAGTATCCGTACGGGTTTTTATGCAGATACTGCTGGTGATCGTCTTCGGCATAATAGAACGGCTTCGCCGTCGCTATCTCGGTGGTGATCGTCCGGGTGTCGTTCGCTTCATTCATTGCCGCCTGGAAACGCGCCAGGCTGGCCTGTGCCGCCTCGCTCTGCTCCGGCGTCAGCGGATAAATCGCGGAACGATACTGGGTACCGCGATCGTTACCCTGCTGCATACCCTGCGCCGGGTCGTGGTTTTCCCAGAAGACCTGGAGCAGCTGCTCATAGCTGATAACCTGCGGATCGTAGACCACGCGCACCGCTTCGGCGTGGCCGGTCTCGCCGCTGCACACTTCGCGGTAGGTCGGGTTTGGCGTATAGCCGCCGGTGTAGCCGGCGGCGGTACTGTAGACGCCGGGCAGCTGCCAGAACAGGCGTTCAACGCCCCAGAAGCAGCCCATGGCGAACAGAGCGATTTCCATTCCTGCGGGAACGTTGGTCATCGAGTGACCATTGACGGCGTGGAGCGTAGCCACCGGCATCGGCGTGTTGCGTCCCGGCAGCGCGTCCGCTTGGGCGACAAGATGCGTTTTATCAAATAGACTCACGGTGGGCCTCTCAAAACAGAAAATGTGGTTAAGGTTGTAACCAAGCGCGTCTTTTAACACAATAAACGCGCTTAATACGTCTAGATTTAAACATAAGAATTATTTGGGATAACGTCTATTTTTCAACCCTTGATTGTTAGGGTTTTGTTAAGCCGTGGAGCGGCGCTTTCGTTTCCTTCGGGGGGAAACAAGGATATTCAGGAGAAAACGTGCTACAAATCCGCCAGTTATGTATCACCAGCCTTTTGCTGGTCAGCGGGGTCGCCAGCGCAGCGAGCGTGCGTTTGCAGGTTGAGGGGTTATCCGGGGAACTGGAAAAAAACGTCCGCGCCCAACTATCTACGATCCAGAGCGATGAAGTCACGCCGGACCGGCGCTTTCGCGCGCGCGTTGATGATGCTATCCGCGAAGGCCTGAAAGCGCTCGGCTACTACGAACCGACGATCGATTTTGATTTACGTCCGCCGCCGGCGAGGGGCCGCCAGGTCCTGATCGCCAAAGTCACGCCCGGCGAGCCGGTGCGTATTGGCGGCACCGAAGTGATTTTACGCGGCGGCGCCCGAACCGATCGCGACTATCTGGATTTGTTAAAAACGCGCCCGGCGATCGGCACCGTGCTGAACCACAGCGACTATGATGGCTTCAAAAGCTCCCTGACCCGCGTTGCGCTACGTAAAGGCTATTTTGATAGCGAATTTAATAAAAGCCAGCTCGGCGTCTCTCTCGACCGGCATCAGGCCTTCTGGGATATCGACTACAACAGCGGCGAGCGCTACCGCTTTGGCCCGGTCACTTTTGAAGGCTCGCAAATTCGCGACGAATATCTGCAAAACCTGGTGCCGTTTAAGCAGGGCGACTACTACACCTCCCAGGATCTCGCCGAACTGAACCGCCGCCTGGCGGCAACCGGCTGGTTTAGCTCCGTCGTGGTGGCGCCGCAGTTTGAAAAATCCCGCCAGACCAAAATTCTGCCTTTGCAGGGTGTGGTCTCTCCGCGTAAAGAGAATACCGTTGAAACCGGGGTCGGCTACTCAACCGACGTCGGGCCGCGCGTCAAAGGCACCTGGAGAAAGCCGTGGATGAACTCCTACGGCCACAGCCTGACCTCCAGCCTCAGCCTTTCCGCCCCGGAACAGCAGCTTGATTTCAGCTATAAGGTGCCGTTGTTAAAAAGCCCGCTGGAGCAGTACTACCTGATGCAGGGCGGCTTTAAGCGTACCGATCTTAACGATACCAAAGCCGACTCTACGACCCTCGGGGTATCACGTTTTTGGGAGATGTCGAGCGGCTGGCAGCGCGCGCTGAACCTGCGCTGGAGCCTCGACCACTTTACCCAGGCCAACGTCACTAACACCACCATGCTGATCTACCCCGGCGTGTCGGTGAACCGTACCCGCTCGCGCGGCGGCCTGATGCCGACCTGGGGCGATTCGCAGCGCTATTCGGTGGACTACTCCAACACCATGTGGGGCTCGGACATCAACTTTATCGTGATGCAGGCGCAGGACGTCTGGATCCGCACCCTGTATGACCGCCACCGCTTCGTGGTGCGCGGCAATCTTGGCTGGATTGAGGCCGATAACTTCAGCAAGGTCCCGCCGGATCTGCGTTTCTTCGCCGGTGGCGACCGTAGCATTCGCGGGTATAAATACAAATCTATCTCGCCAAAAGATGATGACGGCAAGCTGATGGGGGCCTCGAAACTGGCCACCGGCTCGCTGGAGTATCAGTACAACGTGAGCGGCAAATGGTGGGGCGCGGTGTTTGTCGATAGCGGCGAAGCGGTGAGCGATATCCGCGAGAGCAACTTTAAAACCGGCGCCGGCCTCGGCGTGCGCTGGCAGTCTCCGGTCGGACCAATCAAGCTGGATATCGCCAGACCGATCGGCGACAAAGAAGAGCACGGTTTACAGTTTTATATCGGTCTGGGGCCTGAATTATGAGTTTATGGAAGAAGATAAGCCTCGGCGTACTGATTTTTCTTGTGCTGCTGCTGGGGACGGTAGGATTCCTGGTGGGGACCACCACCGGCCTGCATCTGGTGATCAAAGCCGCCGACCGCTGGGTTCCGGGGCTGGAGATCGGCAAAGCGACCGGCGGCTGGCGCGATTTGACGCTGGAGAACGTGCGCTTTGAGCAGCCGGGCGTGGCGGTCACCGCTGGCCAGTTCCACCTCGGCCTCAAGCTGCGCTGCCTGTGGGACAGCAGCCTGTGCGTCAACGATCTTTCTCTGCGCGATATCTATGTGGCGATCGATACCAGCAAGATGCCGCCGGCGGCGCCGGTTGAAGAAGAAGATAGCGGCCCGCTGAATCTCTCCACGCCTTATCCCATCACCCTGAGCCGGGTGGCGCTGCATAACGTCAACGTAAAAATTGACGATACCGCCGTCTCGCTGCGCGACTTTACCAGCGGTCTGAACTGGCAGGAGAAAAACCTGACCCTGACGCCGACCTCCCTGCAGGGGTTGCTCATCGCGCTGCCGAAGGTGGCGAAGGTGGCCCAGGAGCAGGTGGTCGAGCCGAAAATTGACAATCCGCAGCCGGAAGAAAAGCCGCTCGGCGAGACGATGAAAGATCTGTTCTCGACGCCGGTGCTGCCGGAAATGACCGACGTCCATCTGCCGTTGAATCTCAATATTCAGGCCTTCCGCGGCGAGCAGCTGCGTCTCACCGGCGATACCGATATCACCATCTATAATCTGCTGCTCAAAGTCAGCAGCATTGATGGGCAGATGAAGCTGGACGCACTGGACGTGGACTCCGACCAGGGCAAAGTCACGGCTTCCGGCAACGCCCAGCTGCAGGATAACTGGCCGGTCGATATTACCCTCAACAGTACGCTGAATATTGATCCCCTGAAGGGCGAGAAAGTGCAGCTGAAAGTGGGCGGTGAAGTCCGTAAGAAGCTTACGCTCGGCGTGGATTTAAACGGTCCCGTGGCGATGACCCTACGCGCCGAAACGCAGCTGGCGGAGGCGGGGCTGCCGCTGGATATGGAGATTAAAAGCAAGCAGCTTTACTGGCCGTTCACCGGCGAGAAAGCGTATCAGGCTGACGATCTCCTGCTGAAATTTAACGGCAAGATGACCGACTACACCCTGACTTTCAGCACCGCGGTCAAAGGGCAGTCGCTGCCGCCGGCGAAGATTAACCTCGACGCCAAGGGCAACGAGCAGCAGGTCAATCTTGATAAGCTGACCGTCGCCGCTCTCGAAGGGAAAACCGAACTGAAGGCGCTGCTCGACTGGCAGCAGGCGATCAGCTGGCGCGGCGAACTGACGCTTAACGGTATCAACACCGCTAAAGAGGTGCCGGACTGGCCGTCGAAGCTCAACGGCCTGATTAAGACCCAGGGCAGCCTGTACGGCGGCAGCTGGCAGATGTCGGTACCGGAGCTGAAAATCACCGGTAACGTGAAGCAAAATAAAGTCGATGTGAGCGGGTCGCTGCAGGGCAACAGCTATATGCAGTGGAAAATCCCCGGTCTGCATCTGGCGTTAGGCCCCAACAGCGCTGACGTGAAAGGCGAGCTGGGGGTCAAAGATCTTAACCTTGACGCCACCATTGACGCGCCGCATCTCGACAACGCCCTGCCGGGGCTGGGCGGGACGGCGAAGGGGCTGGTGAAAGTTCGCGGCACCGTCGACGCGCCGCAGCTGCTGGCGGACATCACCGCCCGGGCGCTGCGCTGGCAGGAGCTGTCGGTGGCCCAGGTGAACGTGAAGGGCGATGTGAAGTCAACCGACCAGATTGGCGGTAGCCTCGACGTGCGCGTGGACCGTATCAGCCAGCCGGGCGTTAATATCAGCCTGGTGCAGCTCAATGCGAAGGGCAACGAGAAGCAGCACGACCTGCAGCTGCGGGTGCAGGGCGATCCGGTCTCCGGGCAGCTGTCGCTGGCGGGGAGCTTTGACCGCAAAGCGGAGCGCTGGAGAGGCACGCTGAGCAATACCCGTTTCCAGACCCCGGTGGGGCCGGTGGCGCTGACGCGCAATATCGCGCTGGATTACCGTAACCTCGAACAGAAAATCAGCATCGGGCCGCACTGCTGGACTAACCCGAACGCCGAGCTGTGCGTACCGCAGACCATCGACGCCGGGGCAAGCGGGCGCGCGGTGGTGAACCTCAACCGTTTCGACCTCGCGATGCTGAAGCCGTTTATGCCGGAAGCGACCCAGGCCAGCGGCGTGTTTAGCGGCAATGCCGATGTGAGTTGGGACACCACCAAAGAGGGGCTGCCGCAGGGCAAAGTGACGCTGAACGGGCGTAACGTGAAGGTCACTCAGACGGTCAACGACGCGCCGCTGCCGGTGGCTTTCGATACTCTCAACCTCACCGCCGATCTGCATAATAATCGCGCCCAACTGGGCTGGCTGATTCGCCTGACCAACAATGGTCAGCTGGACGGGCAGGTGCAGGTCACCGATCCGCAGGGCCGACGCAATCTGGGCGGCAACGTCAATATCAACAACTTCTCGCTGGCGATGATTAACCCTATCTTCTCGCGCGGCGAAAAGGCGGAAGGGAGACTGAATGCGCGCCTGACGCTTGGCGGCAACCTTCAGAGTCCGCAGCTGTTCGGTCAGATGCAGCTGAATGGCGTTGATATTGACGGTAACTTTATGCCGTTCGATATGCAGCCGAGCCAGCTGGCGATGAATTTCACCGGTACCCGCTCGACCCTACAGGGAACGGTGAATACCAGCCAGGGCCACATCGCGCTTAGCGGCAACGCCGACTGGACGCAGATTGACAACTGGCGCGCGCAGATTGCGGCGAAGGGCAGCCGGGTACGGATAACCGTGCCGCCGATGGTGCGCCTGGATGTCTCGCCGGACGTGGTGTTTACCGCCACGCCAAGCCTGTTTAACCTGGATGGCAGCGTTGATGTGCCCTGGGCGCGTATCGTGGTCAACGAAGTGCCGGAAAGCGCCGTTGGGGTCTCATCTGACGAAGTGATGCTGGATAAAAATCTGCAGCCGATTAAGCAGCAGAGCGCCGGTATCCCTATCAACAGCAACCTGACGATTCACGTAGGCAACAACGTTCGTCTCGATGCCTTCGGTCTGAAAGCGCGTCTGACCGGCGATTTGAAAGTGGCGCAGGATAAACAGGGGCTGGGACTGAACGGGCAGATCAACATCCCGGAAGGCCGCTTCCATGCCTACGGCCAGGATCTGATCGTGCGTAAAGGCGAGCTGCTGTTCTCCGGTCCGCCGGATCAGCCGCTGCTGAATATCGAAGCCATTCGTAACCCGGACGCCACCGAGGACGACGTTATCGCCGGCGTTCGCGTGACCGGCTCGGCCGATCAGCCGAAAGCGGAGATTTTCTCCGATCCGGCGATGTCGCAGCAGGAAGCGCTCTCTTACCTGCTCCGCGGGCAGGGTTTAGGCAGCGGACAGAGCGATAGTGCGGCAATGACCTCCATGCTTATTGGTATGGGGGTTGCACAAAGTGGTCAGGTTGTGGGTAAAATCGGCGAGACGTTTGGCGTAAGCAATCTGGCGCTGGATACCGAGGGAGTGGGCGACTCCTCCCAGGTGGTGGTCAGCGGCTATGTGCTGCCCGGTCTGCAGGTAAAATATGGGGTAGGGATCTTTGATTCCCTGGCGACGTTGACGTTACGTTATCGCCTGATGCCTAAGCTATATATGGAAGCCGTGTCTGGTGTAGACCAGGCTCTCGATTTGCTCTATCAGTTTGAGTTTTAGCAATGCGAATATTTGTTTACGGCAGTTTACGACGCAAACAAGGCAACAGCCACTGGATGACCAACGCTCAGTGGCTGGGCGATCATAGTGTCAATGATTATCAACTGTACAGCCTGGGCCACTATCCAGGCGCGGTGCCCGGCGATGGCACGGTACATGGTGAAGTCTATCGTATTGACGCATCGACGCTGGCTGAATTGGATGCGCTGCGTACCAAAGGCGGCGAGTATGCTCGTCACCTGATCCAGACGCCCTACGGTAGCGCCTGGATGTATGTCTATCAGCGCCCCGTTGAGGGCTTCACGCGGATAGAAAGCGGCAACTGGTTGGACAAAGACCAGTATTAATAACGATAACGCCACCTTCGGGTGGCGTTGTTTTTTGCGGGGGTAACTTTTGTCGCCCCGCCAAGGCGCGTTAGTCGCTAACCGGGAAATGGCTCAATATCCCAAATAAAAACACCGCCCGGAGGCGGTGTTTTCGCTAACCTGAGTGCGGCAGAATTACTTCTTAGCGCGCTCGAAGGAAGCCACGATTTCAGCTTTCGCCGCTTCGGCGTTGTCCCAGCCGTCAACCTTAACCCATTTGCCCGCTTCGAGGTCTTTATAATGCTCGAAGAAGTGGGTGATCTGCGCTTTCAGCAGTTCCGGCAGGTCGTTCACATCTTTGATGTGATCGTACTCTTTGCTCAGCTTGGTGTGCGGTACCGCAACCAGCTTCGCATCTTCACCGGATTCGTCGGTCATTTTCAGTACGCCGACCGGACGGCAGCGGATGACTGAACCTGGCTCCAGCGGGTACGGCGTCGGGACCAGAACGTCAACCGGGTCGCCGTCCAGGGAGAGAGTGTGGTTGATGTAGCCGTAGTTGCACGGATAGAACATCGCCGTGGACATGAAACGGTCAACGAACAGTGCACCGCTCTCTTTGTCGACTTCGTATTTAATAGGATCTGCGTTCGCCGGGATCTCGATCACGACGTAGATGTCTTCCGGCAGATCTTTGCCCGCAGGTACGTTGAGTAAGCTCATGTCTGTTTCCTTTAAAATGTATGGCAAACAAGTGCCCGGTATTATAGCCAACTCGCATCGAATGTCTTCGCTTCTTTTTCTCCAGAACGGGTGGGGGGAGTCTGAATTTTTCCCCGCTATACAGCCTGAAAATCCATAAACATAGCCGCATACTGAATAAATTTATGTAACCGTTTTCATTGCATATGCTTGATATCTCAAAGCGTGAAAAATTTCGTCATAAACGGCGAAGCTCGCGCGGGTCGCGAAGCCTCACCGGCTCTCCGCTGCTGAAAAGCGTATCGATTAACATCTAATTAACTTTTTTGAAGTGTGATGTAACGCATTCAGTTACATCTCCGATTGTCTATAGTTTGTTCGCAGGTGAGGCTTTAACCAACAATAACCCTACGAGGATCCTCTTATGTGGAAGCGCTTACTTCTTGTCACAGCAGTTTCCGCAGCTATGTCGTCTATGGTCATGGCTGCCCCTCTTACCGTAGGTTTTTCGCAGGTCGGTTCTGAATCCGGCTGGCGTGCGGCCGAAACCAACGTCGCGAAGGAAGAGGCCGCGAAGCGCGGCATCACTCTGAAGATTGCCGACGCCCAACAAAAACAGGAAAACCAGATTAAAGCCGTACGCTCCTTCATCGCTCAGGGCGTCGATGCCATCTTCATCGCTCCGGTAGTGGCGACCGGCTGGGAGCCGGTACTGAAGGAAGCGAAAGAAGCCAAAATCCCGGTATTCCTGCTCGACCGCTCAATTGATGTCAAAGACAAAGATCTCTATATGACCACCGTTACCGCGAACAACGTGCTGGAAGGCCAACTGATCGGTGAGTGGCTGGTGAAAACCGTCGACGGCAAGCCGTGTAACGTTGTTGAACTGCAGGGCACCGTGGGGGCCAGCGTGGCGATTGACCGCAAGAAAGGCTTCGCTGAAGCCATTTCTAAAGCCTCCAATATCAAGATTATCCGCTCCCAGTCCGGCGACTTTACCCGCAGTAAGGGTAAAGAAGTGATGGAGAGCTTTATCAAAGCGGAGAACAACGGCAAGAACATCTGCATGGTTTACGCCCATAACGACGACATGGTGATTGGCGCCATTCAGGCGATTAAAGAGGCCGGGCTGAAGCCGGGCAAAGATATCCTCACCGGCTCTATCGACGGGGTGCCGGATATCTATAAAGCGATGATGGCCGGCGAGGCTAACGCCAGCGTTGAGCTGACGCCGAATATGGCCGGCCCGGCGTTCGATGCGCTGGAGAAATACAAAAAAGACGGCACCCTGCCTGAAAAAGTCACCATCACCAAATCGACCCTTTATCTGCCGGATACGGCGAAAGAAGAGTTAGAGAAGAAGAAAAATATGGGCTACTAAGTAGCGAAAAACAGGCACGCTCCCGGTGGCGCTATGCGCTCCGGGCGACAGGTTCATCGCCGTCTGCGGATTGAGTAGCCCGGACAGGCGCGCAGCGCCGCCTCCGGGATTTTCCCGGTCGCTAAAGCGCGGCTGAGCTCCCTCTCCCTGCCGGGGAGAGGGTTAAGGTGAGGGGAGAGCATGAACGGCGAACAACATCAGGAAATCCTTCGTACTGAAGGGCTAAGCAAATTTTTCCCCGGCGTGAAGGCGCTGGATAACGTTAATTTCAGCCTGCGCCGGGGCGAAATCATGGCTCTGTTAGGCGAAAACGGCGCGGGTAAATCCACCCTGATTAAAGCGCTTACCGGCGTCTACCACGCCGACCGCGGGGCAATCTGGCTGGAAGGCCGGGAAATCTCGCCAAAAAATACCGCCCACGCCCAGCAGTTGGGGATCGGCACCGTCTATCAGGAAGTGAACCTGCTGCCTAACATGTCGGTGGCGGATAATCTGTTTATTGGCCGCGAGCCCCGGCGCTTTGGCCTCCTGCAGCGCAAAGAGATGGAAAAACGCGCCACCGCGCTGATGGCGTCCTACGGTTTTTCTCTCGATGTCCGTGAACCGCTGAACCGCTTTTCGGTCGCCATGCAGCAGATTGTCGCGATCTGCCGGGCAATTGACCTGTCAGCAAAAGTGTTAATTCTTGATGAACCGACCGCCAGCCTGGATACCCAGGAGGTGGAAATGCTCTTCACCCTGATGCGCCAACTGCGCGATAGCGGCGTCAGCCTGATTTTCGTCACCCACTTCCTCGACCAGGTTTACGCCGTCAGCGACCGCATCACCGTTCTGCGTAACGGCGGTTTTGTCGGCTGCCGGGAAACCCGCGAGCTGCCGCAAATTGAACTGGTGAAAATGATGCTGGGCCGCGAGCTGGAGCATAACGCCCTGCAGCGCGCGGGCCGCACCCTGCTGAGCGATAAGCCGGTGGCCGCCTTCGAAGATTTTGGCAAAAAAGGCACTATTGCACCGTTTAATCTGCAGGTCCGTCCCGGTGAAATCGTCGGTCTGGCAGGACTGTTAGGCTCAGGACGCACGGAAACCGCGGAAGTCATTTTCGGCATTAAACCCGCCGACAGCGGCAAAGCGTGGATCAAAGGCAAGCCGCAAACCCTGCGCTCGCCGCATCAGGCATCGTGCCTCGGGATCGGCTTCTGTCCGGAAGATCGTAAAACCGACGGCATAATCGCCGCCGCCTCGGTGCGGGAAAATATCGTTCTCGCGCTACAGGCGCAGCGCGGCTGGCTGCGGCCGATTAGTCGCCGCGAACAAAATGAGATTGCCGAACGTTTTATTCGTCAACTCGGTATTCGTACCCCCAGCGCTGAACAGCCGATCGAATTTCTCTCCGGCGGTAATCAGCAGAAGGTGCTGCTCTCCCGCTGGCTGCTGACGAAGCCGCAGTTCCTGATCCTCGATGAACCGACCCGCGGTATTGACGTTGGCGCCCACGCCGAAATCATCCGCCTGATCGAAACCCTGTGCGCCGATGGCCTGGCGCTGCTGGTCATCTCTTCAGAGCTGGAAGAGCTGGTGGGTTACGCCGATCGGGTGATTATCATGCGCGATCGCCAGCAGGTGGCGGAGCTGGCGCTGAGCGAGCTCTCCGTACCGGCGATCATGAACGCTATTGCGGCATAAGGAGTAACCGATGATGCCTCAATCTGTTCCGAAAAGCGGCCAGCCGAAACGGCGCTTTAACTGGCCAAAAGGGATGCCGCAAATTATTGCGCTGCTGCTGGTGCTGGTGGTTGACAGCCTGGTCGCGCCGCATTTTTATCAGGTCGTGCTCCAGGACGGGCGGCTGTTCGGCAGCCCGATAGACATTTTAAACCGCGCCGCCCCGGTGGCGCTGCTGGCGATTGGCATGACGCTGGTTATCGCCACCGGCGGGATTGACCTCTCCGTCGGGGCGGTGATGGCGATTGCCGGCGCAACGGCAGCGTCGATGACCGTGGCAGGGCACAGCCTGCCGATTGTGCTGCTGGCATCGCTGGGGGCCGGCGCGCTGGCCGGTCTGTGGAACGGGATCCTGGTGGCGGTGCTGAAGATCCAGCCGTTCGTCGCCACGCTGATCCTGATGGTCGCCGGGCGCGGAGTGGCGCAGCTGATCACCTCCGGGCAGATCGTGACCTTTGACTCACCGCATCTGGCGTGGCTGGGTAGCGGGTCGCTGCTGCTGTTCCCGACGCCGGTGATTATCGCCATCGTCACGCTGGCGCTGTTCTGGCTGTTTACCCGCAAAACCGCGCTGGGAATGTTTATCGAAGCGGTGGGGATTAACATTCGCGCGGCGAAAAACGCCGGGGTAAATACCCGCGTCGTCGTGATGTTGGCCTACGTACTCAGCGGCGTTTGCGCGGCAATCGCCGGGATTATCGTTGCGGCGGATATTCGCGGCGCGGATGCCAATAACGCCGGGCTGTGGCTGGAGCTGGACGCCATCCTGGCGGTGGTTATCGGCGGCGGCTCGCTGATGGGCGGGCGCTTTAACCTGCTGCTCTCGGTCGTCGGGGCGCTGATTATCCAGGGCATGAATACCGGGATCCTGCTGTCAGGCTTCCCGCCGGAGCTTAATCAGGTAGTCAAAGCGGTGGTGGTGCTGTGCGTACTGATCGTCCAGTCGCCGCGCTTTATCAGCATACTGAAGGGGATGCGCGGCCATGATAAAACGTAATTTACCGTTAATGATTACCCTCGCGGTCTTCGTACTGGGATACCTTTACTGCCTGACCCAGTTTCCCGGCTTTGCCTCGACGCGGGTGCTCTGCAATATCCTGACCGACAATGCCTTTCTCGGGATCATCGCCGTCGGTATGACCTTTGTGATCCTCTCCGGCGGGATCGATCTGTCGGTCGGGTCGGTGATCGCCTTTACCGGGGTCTTTCTCGCTAAAGCGATCGGTTTCTGGGGGATTTCGCCGCTGGTGGCGTTTCCGCTGGTGCTGGTGATGGGCTGCGCCTTTGGCGCGTTTATGGGCCTGCTTATTGATGCGCTGAAGATCCCGGCGTTTATCATCACCCTCGCCGGGATGTTTTTCCTGCGCGGCGTCAGCTACCTGGTCTCGGAAGAGTCGATTCCCATTAATCATCCGGTCTATGACGCCCTTTCCGGACTGGCATGGACCATCCCCGGGGGCGGGCGTCTGAGCGCGATGGGGCTGCTGATGCTGCTGGTGGTGATCGGCGGAATTTTTATGGCCCACCGCACCCGCTTTGGCAATCAGGTTTACGCCATCGGCGGCAACGCGACGTCGGCGAACCTGATGGGGATCTCCACGCGGAGCACGACGATCCGTATCTATATGCTCTCCACCGGACTGGCGACGCTGGCGGGGATCGTCTTCTCCATCTATACCCAGGCGGGCTATGCGCTGGCGGGCGTCGGCGTTGAGCTGGACGCGATTGCTTCAGTGGTTATCGGCGGCACGCTGTTAAGCGGTGGGGTAGGGACGGTGCTCGGCACGCTGTTTGGCGTAGGGATTCAGGGGCTGATTCAAACCTATATCAACTTCGATGGTACGCTCAGTTCATGGTGGACCAAGATCGCCATCGGTATTCTGCTGTTTATCTTTATTGCGCTGCAGCGCGGCCTGACGGTGCTGTGGGAGAATCGGCAGAGCTCGCCGGTCACAAGGGTGGGACACTGATTGGAGAATTTCCCCTCCCGTACGGCGGGAGGGGAAGAGGCGCGTTACGCGTCCGGGAACTCTTTAATAAAGTTCTCGACGTCTTCAACCATATGGTTGTTGCCGACGAAGAAAGAGCGGCGCTGGTGCAGGCTTTCCGGAATGATATCCAGAATACGCTCTTTACCATCGCTGGCTTTACCGCCCGCCTGTTCCGCGAGGAACGCCATCGGGTTGCATTCGTACAGCAGGCGCAGTTTACCGTCCGGGTGGCTGGCGGTGCTCGGGTAGAGATAGATGCCGCCTTTTAGCAGGTTGCGGTGGAAATCCGCCACCAGAGAGCCGATGTAGCGCGAGGTGTACGGGCGCTGGGTCTCTTTATCTTCTTCCTGGCAATGCTTGATGTACTTCTTCACACCCATCGGGAACTTGATGTAGTTACCTTCGTTAATCGAGTAGGTGTTGCCCTTTTCCGGGAAGCGCATGCGCTCCTGGCACAGGCAGAAGACGCCAAGGGACGGGTCGTAGGTAAAGGCGTGGACGCCGCAGCCGGTGGTATAAACCAGCATCGTCGAGGAGCCGTAAACCACATAGCCCGCGGCGACCTGTCGGTTGCCCGGTTGCAGGAAATCTTCTTCAGTAACGGGGGTTCCCACCGGCGTGACGCGGCGATAGATAGAGAAAATCGTTCCAACGGAGACGTTAACGTCGATGTTAGAAGATCCATCCAGCGGATCCATCAGCACCACGTATTTGGCGTGTTCACATCCTTCAAAGACGACGATTTCATCTTCTTCTTCAGAGGCGATCCCGGCAACAATATCGCGTGCTCGCAGTGCGGCTTTCAACTTTTCATTGGCAAACAGGTCGAGTTTTTGCTGCACCTCGCCCTGAACGTTTTCAGCACCGCTGGCACCCAGGATATCGACCAGACCGGCCTTGTTGATATCGCGGTGGATGATCTTGGCGCCTAACTTTATCGCCGACAACAAAGCAGTAAGCTCGCCGGTTGCGTGAGAGAACTCGTGCTGCTTTTCGACAATAAATTCACCTAACGTTTTCATAACCCGTTCCCTGCATGTTTATGTGAAGTAAAACGAACATAACAATCTTAACAAAGAATAAAAAAAGTTCGCACAGGTGAATCGCGCCAGCAAAATACGGATTCGCCTTAAATGCATTTCTTTCACCCCCAACATCCCGGTAAACTGTGCTTCAGATAAGAGAAGGAAGTGACGAATGCGCATTCATATTTTAGGAATCTGTGGCACGTTTATGGGGGGGCTGGCGATGCTGGCGCGTTCCCTCGGTCATGAGGTAACGGGGTCGGATGCGAACGTCTATCCGCCAATGAGTACCCTGCTGGAAAATCAGGGAATTGAGTTAATTCAAGGATATGATGCCAGCCAGCTGGATCCGCAGCCGGATCTGGTGATTATCGGTAACGCGATGACGCGCGGAAACCCGTGCGTGGAAGCGGTGCTGGAAAATAATATCCCTTACATGTCCGGACCGCAGTGGCTGCACGATTTCGTGCTGCGCGATCGCTGGGTGCTGGCGGTTGCCGGAACGCACGGGAAAACCACCACAGCCGGCATGGCGACCTGGATCCTCGAAGCCTGCGGCTACAAGCCGGGCTTTGTTATCGGCGGCGTTCCGGGCAACTTCGATGTTTCCGCGCGCCTTGGCGACAGCCCGTTCTTCGTGATTGAGGCCGATGAATACGACTGCGCTTTCTTCGATAAACGCTCCAAGTTTGTTCACTACTGCCCGCGCACGTTGATTCTCAATAACCTTGAGTTTGACCACGCGGACATCTTTGACGATCTGAAAGCGATCCAGAAACAGTTCCATCATCTGGTGCGCATTGTGCCGGGCAAAGGCAAGATTATCCTGCCGGAGAACGACATCAATCTGAAACAGACGATGGCGATGGGCTGCTGGAGCGAGCAGGAGCTGGTCGGCGAACAGGGCCACTGGCAGGCGAAAAAGCTCACCACAGATGCTTCCTCATGGGAAGTGTGGCTGGACGGCGAGAAAGTCGGCGAGGTGAAGTGGGCGCTGGTTGGCGAACATAATATGCATAACGGTTTGATGGCCATTGCCGCCGCCCGTCATGTCGGCGTGCAGCCTGCCGATGCGGCTAACGCGCTGGGCAGCTTTATTAACGCCCGCCGGCGTCTGGAGCTGCGCGGCGAAGCCAACGGCGTGACCGTGTACGACGATTTTGCCCACCACCCGACGGCGATTCTGGCGACCCTGCAGGCGCTACGCGGCAAGGTTGGCGGTACCGCGCGTATTCTTGCCGTGCTTGAACCTCGTTCCAACACCATGAAAATGGGTATCTGCAAAGACGACCTGGCGCCGTCCCTTGGCCGCGCGGACGAAGTCTTCCTGCTGCAGCCGCAGCATATTCCGTGGCAGGTCGCTGAAGTGGCTGACGCCTGCGTTCAGCCCGCGCACTGGAGCGCCGATGTCGATGCGCTGGTGGAGATGATTGTTAAAACTGCCCATCCGGGCGACCACATTCTGGTGATGAGCAACGGCGGATTTGGCGGCATTCATCAGAAGCTGCTCGATAAGCTGGCGAAAAAAGCCGAGGCGGCCGAGTAGGCTATGCTCCTCGTTTATCCGCCCTCCGCGCGAGGGCGGAGGGTTTTTGTGACCAGGATGGTTCATGTTGATTTCACAAAGAGTGACCTCTACCGATTCCGCGCATTTTCCCGCGCTTGACGCGCTGTACGGCAGGGCCTTCCCGTGGCATGAACAGCGTGAAGCCGAGGCTAAACAGCAGGCGCTTGATAATCCGCATTATGAACTGGAAGCCTGGTTCGATGATGGCCTGTTTATTGGCCTGAGCGGCTGCTGGCGGTTTACCGACTATGTCTATATTGAGCATCTGGCCGTTGACGACAGGTTACGATCGCGCGGCTACGGCAAGCGGTTGTTAGCTGAAATACTTCAGCGCGCGCCGCTGACCATTCTGGAAATCGATCCGCTGACCAGCGAGATCGCCCATAAGCGCCTGCGCTTTTATGACACCATGGGTTTTTGCGCGAATCCCTGGGCCCATCGCCACCCGAGCTATCATCAGGGGATCGCCGATCATGAATTGATCGTGTTGAGCTACCCGCAGCCGATTAATGAAGCGCAGTACCAGCGCTTTGCGCAGGATTTGCGTTTGGTGGTCATGGATCGGGCTGGTGCGGTCAAGGTTTTGTAGCCCGGATAAGGCGCTTCAAGCGCCGCCTGCGGGAAAGTATATCCAACGTGGCCTCTGAACCATTCCCCGGTGGCGGCTGACGCCTTACCGGGGCTACGAGTTACTGCCGTTTGCGGTTCGGTAGCCCGGACAGGTGCGCGGCAACGCCTGCGGGAAACAGCGCTACTCCTTCGCGATAGGCGTTTCGTTTTCCGCGACTTTGGTATCGCCCTGAATGGCCGCGATTTTCTTCTCCACGTCGGCAACCTGCTCGCTGCTGTGCAGCAGCGTATAGGTCAGATCAAACTGGGTGCTTGCCCCAGGCTGAAGCTGCTTAACGCGTTTTTGCTCGCGCTCAATGGTCACCGGATAGGCGTAGCTGGTGCCCGGCTCAATACCGGTTACGTAGCCCTGTTTCTCGGTATCGGTGTTTTTCCACAGCGTCAGCACCGGCAACTGGCGGGTATCAAACTGAATCGATGCCCCTTTATCGCCGGCTTTGTTGACCACGGCGGCCAGGGTTTGATGATTTTCATCCGCCAGCGGCTGCATATTAAACACCATTTCATCGAAACCTTTGGTTGGACCGGCGTAGGTTTGCCAGGTTTTTAAGCCGGCCTTGGCGTAGTCATTGAACGGGCTGATGCTTGAAATCGGCGCCAGGAAGCGGGCCCCCTCTTCGAGGATCGGCTTGCCAAAGTTGCTGTGATAGATAATTTGATAGTCATGCGGATAGTCGGCATGGTTGGTTAAGACATCGTGCAGGCTGAAGCTGTTGCTGCCGGGTACATAGCGCAGCTCGGTCATGGTCTGCAGATCCGCTTTCTTAAACGTGCTCTCCTTCACCAGTCCGCGAACGCGAATTTCATACGGCGCGGCGTCCGCGACTTCCACTTCCACCTGTGAGGCCGGCGTGTTGCCAACTTTGCCGTGCAGAGTATAAATCTGACCGTCTGCGGTTACCGGGTGGCCGGTCCATTCATAGCCGCAGCGCACCATCATCTCATTGAACCCTTCCAGCCAGCCCAGCCCGTTACGGCTTTCGAGGTTTATGAATGCCGGGTTGACTACCTCTTTAACCGGCGAGTCCCAGCCCATTCGCGAACCAAACCCTTCGATTTTCAGCAGGTTCATGCCGCGGGTCGGGCTCAGGGTAATTGTCAGGCCGTCTTTGCTGTGGATGACGAGGATTTTGCTGCCTTCTTGTTTACCGCCGTGAAGGACTTTTTGCTCAATGCTGAAATTATGATCTTTAATCTTCAGCTGATCGCTGGTTATCTGCCAGTTTCCTTTATCCATGCCGCTTTCAGCGCTTGTCAGCACCCACGTTTTTGCTACTACTGGCCCAGAAACAAGCATAGCGATTACGGTTAAAGCTAATGTTTTTTTCATTTTTTATTCCTTTTGCTGAATCGATTGTGTCGCTGATGGAGGGAATTTAGTTGCAAGTGGATTATGAAAATGTGAAGTGTCTCACCTGGTGAGAAAATGGCCGTTTTTATATTTTTAAATGAGATTTAAATCGCGTTTTTTAGGCAATTATAAAAATGTTTGCTAAAAATATGTGATTTAAAGCGAAATAAGCTTTAACGATTCAGCTATTGTTGGCCACGGATATGATGACGTCTGTGGAACCGATAAGGCCGCCGGGTTTTAATTACCTATGCGGCCCTGGTTGACTCTGCTTTACCGTTTAAGAAAAACGCAGCGGGGAGGCGATTAAGCGCCGTAGAATGCCTGGGTATAGAGCCCTTTGACATCCTGAACGGACGGATAGTTAGGGTTAGTTAAGGTGCAGGGATCGTCGACGGCATGGCGGCTCATTCTGTCGAGAACATTCATAAAGGTCACTTCATTGATTTCAACTTCATCGCACTGGCTTAGCGTTTTCGGCACGCCCAGACGTTGATTCAGCGCGTTGATCGCATCACTCAGGTTATTGATGCCTAAAGCCGCTTCCAGCTGGCGATATTTTTTGGTGAACTTCGCGTTATATCGAATGATATAAGGCAACATAATCGCGTTCGCCAGCCCGTGGGTAATACCAAACTCGCCGCCAATTTTATGCGCCATCGCGTGGACTAATCCCAGCGAAGCATTAGTGAAGGCGATTCCCGCCAGCGCAGAGGCGTTGTGCATATGCATGCGGGCGTTTATATCATCAGGCGAGCGCCAGGCGGTTTCCAGATACTTAAACACCAGCCGAATCGCTTCTACCGCATAGGGATCGGTAAACGAGTTGGCCGCGGTGGACACATAGGCTTCAATCGCGTGGGTCAGAACGTCCATACCGGTGTGAACGGTGACGTGCGGCGGCATTTTTGCCGGAATTGTGGGGTCGAGAATAGCAATATCCGGCACCAGATCGGCGGCAACAATCGGGTGCTTAATATGATTTGCCGTATCGGTGATCACCGAGAACGCGGTGATTTCAGAGGCGCTGCCGCTGGTGGAAGGAATCGCTACAAACCGGGCTTTATTGCGCAGCGCTGGCATGGAGCCGACCGGGAGAATATCTTCGAACTTCAGCTGCGGATGCTCGTAAAAACACCACATGACTTTGGCGGCATCAAGCGCGGAGCCGCCGCCAATCGCCACTATCCAGTCTGGTTCAAAGGCCTGCATCTCTTTTGCGCCGCGCCAGACGGTTGTAATGGATGGGTTGGGTTCGACATTATCGATAATAATGCATTCCATCCCCGCTTTATTAAGTTCACTAACGGCTTTATCCAGAAAGCCAAAACGCTTCATTGAACTTCCGCCGGTGACTAATGCGGCTTTTTTACCGCTCAGCGTGGAAAGATGTTCTAAAGCGTTTTCGCCGTAAATAATACTACGAGGAATTGAGAAGGCCTGGGTCATAGGAAACTCCATTTAATATTAAGGATTTTTTTAGTGTGCATTCGTCATTTTCGATTCAGCGACACGTGCAGAGTAAAAAAATCGAATTAATGCTCCAGATATTGCCGGAGCAATATCTGGAGGGAGCTTTTTCTTTTATCCGCCATATTTCCAGGAGGGAGGTGATGGCGGCAACTCGAATTAACTGGAGAATAAGCGGCGATTAAATCGTACCGTCCCAGGAGTCGACTTTTTCGCGTTTCGCTTCCTCTTCATCAAACCAGCGCGAGGTCACGCATTTTGATTCGGTGTAGAAACGTACGCCGTCTTTGCCCAGGCAGTGCAGGTCGCCGAAGAAGGACTGCTTATGGCCAGAGAACGGGAATACGCCGACCGGCACCGGGATACCGACGTTGATACCGACCATACCGCCGTGGGTGCGTTTCTGGAATTCACGGGCGTAGTAGCCGCTTTGGGTGAAAATAACCGAGCCGTTGGCAAACGGGTTATTGTTCATTAATTGCAGACCTTCTTCGAAGGTTTTCACCCGCTTAAAGCACAGCACCGGCCCGAAAATTTCCTGCGTGCCGACGCTCATCTCTTCGGTTACGCGATCCAGTATGGTCGGCCCGACGTAGAAGCCGTTTTCCTGGCCCGGCACCTTAATATCGCGACCATCGAGCACCAGCTTCGCCCCTTCCTCAATGCCTTTATTAATCCAGCCGATCACCGACCGTTTATGGTCTTTAGAAATCACCGGACCCATATCGGTATCGCGCAGATAGCCGGGGCCGATTTTCAGCTGTTTGGCTTTTTCGACGACGGCGGCAATCAGCTTATCGGCGATCTCTTCCTGCACCACGACGACCGGCAGCGCCATGCAGCGTTCGCCCGCGCAGCCAAACGCGGCGTTGATAATCCCCGCTGCGGTGCGGTTAATCGGCGCATCGGCCAGCACCAGGGCATGGTTTTTCGCTTCGCACAGCGCCTGAACGCGTTTGCCATGAGCGGCGGCTTTGGAGTAAACGTGCAGGCCCACGGAGGTGGAGCCGACGAAGGAGACGCCGTTGACGTCCGGATGGGTTAGCAATATATCGGCTTCGTTACGTGAGCAGGTCACCACGTTGATAACCCCATCCGGCACGCCTGCTTCCTGATAGAGCTTGGTGATTTCCATACAGGTCATCGGCGTCATACTGGCCGCTTTTATCACCATGGTATTACCGGAAGCGACGCATAATGGCGCCATCCATCCCATCGGGATCATCGCCGGGAAGTTAAACGGCACAATACCGGCGAACACGCCAATTGGCTCACGGTAAAGGTTGGTGTCGATCCCGGCAGAGGCGTCCATCAGGTTTTCGCCGGCCATGAGAGTGGGAATCGAGCAGGCAAGCTCGGTGCCTTCTTTCGCTTTTAAAACATCGCCCTGGGCATCGCCCCAGGCTTTACCGTTTTCTTTTGCCACCAGCTCGGTTAAACGGTCCTGATGCTGGATTAATAATTCGCGAACGCGGAACATAATTTGCGAGCGTTTAATGGCTGGCGTATCTGACCACGCCGGAAAGGCTTTGCGCGCCGCGGCAACGGCATCCAGCACTTCTTGCTCGGTGCAGCAGGGGGCCTGAGCCATCACTTCCCCGGTACTTGGGTTATAGACGTCCATATAGTGTTCGGTCTGCGATACGCGCCATTGACCATCAACGAAATATTTCAGCCTTGGTACAGTAGTCATATTTTTCTCCATGATGATAGCTGTCGACTCTCTAAAAATCTGGCTCTGACCGGCGGCGAACGGCTTAGCGCCGGGTCAGCCACTTTCGTGAATAGTGAATCCCTGATGATTACCGGGCGATTCACCTGCGGCGGCGCGGAAGATTTGGTCGACTTTCTCCTGAAGAAAGCCTGCAGACGCTTGGTTTTAATTAACAGAACTGACTGGCCAAAATACGCGCTCGCACCGTTTCGTTTCTCACGACTTAATGAAATTAATTTTTCATTATAATGATGTATGAAATAACAAAACCGTTTTGAGAGATGGATCAAAGATAAGCAAACTGCTGATAAAGTCAGCGTTATAAAGGCGGGTTTTGTTATTTAAGTTAATGAGATTAATGCATTGGGATTTGTCTGGCAGCGTTAGAGGAAAGGTGGAATGACCAGCCAGGCAGGAATGGAACGGCTTTTTTGTGAAATAAAAGTTAAATATAAACGCCAAATGGAATTAAAATGAAAAATTACAACCGATTTAAAGCCATGACAACGGCGACGGGCTATCGACCATGTGATTTGTAAGAGGAGGTGGGGGGGTCGCCCGGATTGGGCACGGGCCGTAATCCGGGGGAGTCGTTCAGAATTAGCCTTCGCTTTCGGCCAGTTCTCGCAGATACTGGAAGATAAGACGCGCGGACTTCGGCGGCTTGTTGCCTTCTTTCTCTTTTTTGGCGTTGCGGATAAGCGAACGCAGCTGCTGACGATCGGCGTCAGGCCACAGGTTCAGCACTTCAGCCACGGCATCATCACCATTATCAATCAGACGATCGCGGATCTGCTCAAGCTTATGGAACAGCGCAACCTGCTGGTTGTGGCGGTTCTTCAGCTTGTCCAGCGCCTGACGAATCGGCTCGACGTCGCGGCTACGCAGCATTTTACCAATCAGCTGCATCTGGCGGCGGCGGCCTTCTTTCTTGATACGCTGGGCGAGTTCAATCGCGTCGCGCAGGTCGGTATCCAGCGGGATTTTATCGAGCGCGTTTTTACCCAGCTCGACCATTTCCGCGCCAAGACGCTTCAGTTCTTCGGCGTCGCGCTTTATTTCACTTTTACTGACCCAGATAATTTCATCGTCTTCATCTTCGACGTCATCACCAGGGACGTCGTCGAGCCAGTCTTCGGGCTGCTTTGTCATCTCAGGCTCCTTAAAAAAGAGACTAATGTTACCAGTTAAGGCGCGCACTGAAAAACGGTTCTCTGTTAGACTTCAGTTAACTCCTTCTTACATTATGGCATTAGCGATGAAAGTCATCTCTCAAGTTGCACAACAGCGTAAGACGCTGGAAGAGGCCGTGACCACGGCGCTGGAACTGGCGGCAGGCAAATCCGACGGCGCGGAAGTCTCCGTCAGCAAAACTACCGGTATCGGCGTTAGTACCCGCTACGGCGAAGTGGAGAACGTAGAATTCAATAGCGATGGCGCCCTGGGCATCACCGTTTATCACCAAAACCGTAAAGGCAGCGCATCTTCGACCGATCTTAGCCCGCAGGCTATCGCCCGCACGGTGCAGGCGGCGCTGGATATTGCCCGCTACACCTCGCCGGACCCGTGCGCGGGCGTGGCGGATAAAGAGCTGCTGGCCTTTGAGGCCCCGGATCTTGACCTGTTCCATCCGGCGGAAGTGTCGCCGGACGAAGCCATTGAGCTGGCCTCCCGCGCTGAACAGGCGGCGCTGAAAGCCGATAAGCGCATCAGCAATACTGAAGGCGGCAGCTTTAACAGCCACTACGGCATTAAAGTCTTCGGCAACAGCCACGGTATGCTGCAGAGCTACTGTTCGACCCGCCATTCGCTCTCCAGCTGCGTGATTGCCGAAGAGAATGGCGATATGGAGCGCGATTACGCTTACACCATCGGGCGGGCGATAGACGATCTGCAATCGCCGGAGTGGGTTGGCGAGGAGTGCGCCCGCCGTACCCTGTCGCGCCTGGCCCCGCGTAAGCTATCGACGATGAAAGCGCCGGTGATTTTCGCCAACGAAGTCGCTACCGGTCTGTTCGGGCATCTGGTCGGAGCGATCGCCGGCGGGTCGGTTTATCGTAAATCCACCTTCCTGCTTGATGCGCTGGGTAGCCAGATCCTGCCGGAGTGGCTGACCATTGAAGAGCATCCGCACCTGCTGAAAGGACTGGCTTCCACCCCGTTTGATAGCGAAGGCGTCCGTACGGAACGCCGCGATATCATTAAAGACGGCGTGCTGACCCAATGGCTGCTGACCAATTACTCGGCGCGCAAGCTGGGGCTGAAGAGCACCGGCCACGCGGGCGGTATTCACAACTGGCGGATCAACGGCCGCGGCCTCAGTTTTGCAAAGTTGCTTAAAGAGATGGGAACCGGTCTTGTCGTAACGGAACTGATGGGGCAGGGTGTAAGCGGCGTCACCGGCGACTACTCACGCGGCGCATCCGGCTTCTGGGTAGAGAATGGCGAAATTCAGTATCCGGTCAGTGAGATAACCATTGCAGGAAATCTGAAAGATATGTGGCGTAATATCGTGACCATCGGCGACGATATCGAAACGCGCAGCAACATTCAGTGCGGTTCCGTGCTGCTGCCGGAGATGAAAATCGCCGGGCAATAAAACCTGTGTGCTAAATAATAAAAAAGGAAGTGAGCAATGCGTAAAAAACTGTTAGCGATGCTGGCCGTATCGGCTTTTGCGCTCGGTTCGGCATCGGCCTTCGCCGATCTGGGCGAAGACATGGATACCCTTGCCGAGAACCTGCAAGTGGTGCAGAAAACCTCCGACGCCGGCGAGCTGAAAGCGGCGCTGAATAAGATGCGTACGGCGGCGGTGGATGCCCAGAAAGAGACGCCGCCGAAGCTGGAAGGTAAAGCGGCGGACAGCGCGGAAATGAAAGACTATCGTCACGGTTTTGATGTGCTGATCGGCCAGATCGACGGCGCGCTGAAGCTGGCCGATGAAGGTAAAGTTAAAGAGGCCCAGGCCGCCGCGGAAGAGTTTAAAACCACCCGCAACGCCTATCACAAGAAGTATCGTTAATCGTTTTTAGATTTTAGGTATTTCTGCCGGGCGGCGGCTGACGCCTCGCCCGGCATGGCAAACTGAAAAATACTCCCAAACCC